>CALLYL010000257.1 GCA_937859535.1 uncultured Myxococcales bacterium | reverse complement strand
ACAAAAGCAGAGCGCACCGGATCCCAAAGCACTCGAAAGAGCCCTGTCTCTGGTGAACGGCGAGCGCGGCAAGCTGGGCCTGCATCCGCTACAAGGCGTACCGACCCTGTTTCAGGTGGCCCAAGCACATGCCGCCGACATGGATCAGCGCGGCTATTTAGGCAACGCGACCCCCGAAGGCGATGCCATCTCAGGCAAAGCACGGCGGGCCGGGTATGAAGGCCGCACCGAAGTCCTGGTCGCCGATGGTGCGGAACAGCCAGACGGGGTCATCCGCGAGTGGCTGGCCAATGCCCAGTACCAAAAGCACCTGATGTCCGAGTCGTACCAGCACATCGGGATCGGCACGAGCGATGGCCTGTGGACCTTCATCTTGGGAGCGCCGCAGTCGCTCCAGCTCAGCGATGTTCGGGAGCTGCGGACGCAGGTGCTAAAGCTCATCAATGATCAAAGGCAGCGAGCAAACCTTCCCCTTCTGGAGCTGTCCGATGCCCTCGGTACGGCGGCCCAGGAACACAGCGCCGACATGGCCCAGCGCGACTACTTTGGAACGACCAGTCCGAGCGGTGAAAGCATCGCAGCCCGTGCCCAAAAAGCCGGCTTTACCGGGCGCAGCGTTGGCTGCCTGACCAAAGGTCCGCAGTCCCCCGATGAAGCTGTGGTCGCGCTACTTGGTACCAGCCGTGGCAACCTGCTCCATCCAGATGTCCGCTTCTTGGGAGTCGCCACCACCGCAGGCCGCTGGACCGTGATCCTCGGGACGCGCTAGGCCAAAAGCCTCCAAACCGCACGCGCCCCCCTGTCGCAGGGGTGATCGCGGCCTCCACACCGATGACGCCATACCCCGATGGTTGTAGTCGTTCCGCTCGAAACGCTTACGCCATACCCCGGGGGGTGTATGCGGTCGGTTCGAAGCGCCTGCACCATACCCCGAGGGGTGTACTCGGTTGCTTCGAAGCGCCTGCACCAACCCCTGGGGGGTGTATGCGGTCGGTTCGAAGCGCCTGCACCATACCCCGAGGGGTGTAATCGATCGGTTCGAAGCGTCTGCACCATACCCCGGGGGTTGTACTCGGTCGGTTTGAGGGCTTACGCCCTACCCGGGGGGTTGTACTCGGTCGGTTTGGTGGGATTCGGCTTGGGTATCGCCTAGGTCGCGATGGACTGAAGCGCTCGCAGCAGCGCCTCATCGGCCTCTACAGCCATTGCTGCCATCCGCGCATCCCCCAAGAACGACATCATGCTGCTCGGCTTGGCGATCTCGACCGAGATCTGCTCTGCCGCTAGCTCGCGCAGCACCACGTTGCAGGGCAGCAGACACGCCACATCGGAGTTCTGCTCATAGGCTTCATAGGCAAGCTGCGGGTTGCAGGCACCCAAAATCACCACCGGGGCCACGTCCTTGCCGAGCTTTTCTTTGAACTTGTCGTGTAGATCGATTCGGGTAAGGACTCCGAATCCTTCCTTTTTGATCGCTGCGGTAATGCGCTCGGTCACCTGAGCCAACGTGCCCGCTATCGTCTGCTTCATATTGAGGGGCTGCATCTGTCGAGTCCTCCACCTTCTATCCATCCTACGCGCTTGCGATGGATTGTGAAGCTACGCTACCAGATCGACCCGCAGCCCCAGGCTCAGCTTGCCTGCTGCATCACGGGCGCGGCCTGCTCACTGCCCATTCGGCGCAGCCAGCGATAGTGCGAGCGCAGCGCATCACTGAGCCGCAGGTTGTTGCGGTACGGAATGCCCTGTGACAGAGCGATGCGCTCCACAATCGGAGCCAGCGCTGGATAGTGAAGGTGGCAGATGCGCGGGAACAGATGGTGCTCGACCTGATAGTTGAGTCCACCGACGTACCAAGTCAGGAGCCGATTGCCATGCGCGAAGTCGACCGTGGTGTAGACCTGATGCGTCGCCCAGTCGCGCTGCATGCGGCCATCCTCACCCGGCATCGGAAAGGTGGCTTCCTCGACGCAGTGAGCCATCTGAAAGACGGTCGCCAGCACGATGCCAAGCACAAACTGGGTGATGACATAGAACAACAGCACCGAGCCCACGCTATGGCGGCTCATGGGCAGCACGAAGGCCCAAGTACAGAACGTCGCTCTGCCAAGCCAGAAGCGAACCAGGTTCCAGCCGCTTGGTCGGGTCACTTTGGTCTGGCCAATTCCCGGATCGATCATGGAGTGGAAGTCATCCATGAGCTGCCAGCGAATCGGCAAAAGGCCGTACAGAAACCACAGATAGACGTGCTGGAAGCGAAACGGGGCACGCCAGGGATCGTAGGGAGACAGTCGCCCGATTGCTCCGACCACCAGATCGTCGTCTGCCCCAGTGATGTTGGGATAGGTGTGGTGGGCGATGTTGTGCTTGAAGTGCCAGAAGTAGGAGCTGCCGCCCAGGATGTCGAGCGACCAGGCCATACACCGATTCACGAACTTGTGTTCGGAATACGCCCCGTGACCGCCGTCGTGCTGCACCGAAAAACCGATCCCGGCCATCGCCAGCCCAAGTGACACCGAAAAAGGCAGCGCCGACCAAAAGCTGTCCGCAAAGAACACCAGGCCGACGTAGCTTGCCGCAAGCCACAGGAACATCGTCAGCGTCTTCAGATACATGCGCGGTACGTCGCGCTCGGAGAGGCCGGTGCTTTCAAAATACGCCGCAACGGCTCGCTCTACTTCAGTTCGGAACACAGAGTTCGGTTGGAAGGTCAGGGCCACGTAAAAACCTTAGGTGTTCGGGCGAACCGAACCGCTGGAGCGATGGATACACAGAGTCATGTTGGCGCCTTGGGTTGCGGTCCGCACAGGCCTTGGAACCGGACGCTTTCACGGCAGCAGTATATGTCAACGTTGATCGCAAGCAGGGAGCAAAAAAGGAATCTCCCAGATCCCTTGCTCAATCCCCCGTTCCATAGCTGGTCGGACAATTCACGCTGGGAGCGAGTCAAAGACAACATCCCACAGCGAGGCCCGACCCACCGACACCACGTTCAAACCAGCGTTGGTGTGCCTGCCGGGCTCTATATTATGCATGTTAGCCGTGTAATATATCCCAGGCTGGAGCCCGGCTGTCCGCTGGGCATGCCGTCACCCAGCCACCATCCGTTGCCCGCAAGATTCGATAAGTGGCTTGGGTGGGCACGGCAGGAGCCGATCGCTTCGCGGTGACCTGTCGGCTGGGAACACAATTGCCTTTGAAAACAAATATCACTAATATCTATACGCTGAACACACACAGCCACTTTTACATGGAGAGTTGGCTCTGTGGATCATGGGGATGTAAAATTCTCACCAAGAACGAATACACAACACCAGGGGGACCATTATGATCACCAAGAAGGGGTTTGATACAGAGTACGAAAAGCTCAAAAAGAAGT
>CALLYL010000256.1 GCA_937859535.1 uncultured Myxococcales bacterium | reverse complement strand
TAGTGCACTCTCTTCGGCGTCGTCCTCACCAGGGAGCGGGAGACTCGGTTCGAGTGATGCCTCACGAGCACCGGCAGAACCATCCGCCAAAATGACCGCCGTCAGCGGCGCAAACACCGGCAGTCGCAGCCAACCGCCCTCGCTGGTCAGCCCATAGTGAGAGAGCCGCAGCCGGGCATACTCATTGTCTTGCGAAAACAACGCGCTCTGTAGCCGCTCGCGACGAGAATCGGGTGATTGTAGGAATCGGCGCAGCGGCAAAGTGGGCTCTGCGCACCCACTGCCTACGCACAACATCAGCACCGCAACCCAGCCACCCCGCATCGCTAGCCAGCACACAGGGAGCTGCTGCACTGCCAGATCCCCGCCGCTGGATTGTACGCACAGTAGCCAGGGAGTCCACCGTCAGTGGCACACTCTGCATCATCGACACAGGTGTCACGGCTGGTATGACAGTAGTAGGCGACCACGCCGCTGTAGCTCCCGCACGAACCGAAAGAGGGAGAGCACGCGCCCCCCGTTCCACAATCGGCATCGGTGCGACAGTTGCCTTCGCTTAGACAGTGGTTGGTAGCCAAGCTGGCCGACGTAGCTGAGGCTCTGCATTCACAGACTTTGCCACCGCACACGCTGTCATCAAAACAGGTATCGTAGGAACAGATGGTACCGATTCGGCTCGGCACACAGCGACCATTTTGGCCTTTGCTGCTGTCCTTGCAGTCCGCGTCACTCGTGCATTGACTCATGCCACCACCGCCCATCGTCACCCCAGCGGGACGAGTCATCGAACAGGTAACAGGACTTGCCCGATGAAGGAGCGGCGGATGAGGCGGCTTGCTCGGAATCTCTGGCGTACAGCCCAACGATAGACCAGCAACCGAAATGAATGAAAGCAACCAGGGTGTTCGCGTTGTAGAAGTCATGTACCCATTATACGCGATGAATCGGAGACATTGTGCGAGCTTCCAGCGCTGATTTTCCCCAGCTTTCCTCCACCCTGCGAAGGAAACCATCACTCGCTTATCACCGAGGCCATTGGTGCTTGTTGCCGTCGGAAATTCATGTAATAATGTTCTGGCTTTCCTCTATCGAAAGGAATCCCAATGTCTCTTATGAAGCACTCTGGTTCTTTCGCTCTTTGTGCCGCACTCTGTATCGCTAGTGGCTGCAACGGAGTCTCTACCTCCGCCGACGGTGGAACTCCCTCCGAAAGTAGTGAGGTCGCCTGCAAGTTGAGCTACAGCGGGTTCAATAGCAGTCCGAAAGTGAACGCCACCAGCACCTGGGCCTGGACCTGCACCCCAACCACTCGGCTGATGACCGGCAATGGCATTCCTGATCACAGCGTGGTCGGAGGAAACTTCGCCACGCCGATTTCGGCACAGAGTCTCTCTGTCACCTTCCCGAAAGCCCCGGCCATCACCTCCCAAAGCGGAACCGCACTGGTTCGTAAGCCGTATGGTTACGCGTTCAATTCGGTCAAATTCGATCCAGCCACCGATGGAACTTGTGCCAGTACGGCGACCTCGACCGCACCCGGTGGCGGCTGCGTGGCCGTCATGGGCAGAGATCCTTGGAACCTGGAAGCACTCGGTGGTGCCTTCGCGTTCGGTGCCGATGAAAACAACGCGCACGTGCAACCAAACGGACAGTATCACTACCATGGGATGCCGGAAGGAACGCTGGCCAAGACCGGAAAGTCCGTCACGTTGGTTGGTTTTGCGATGGACGGATTCCCGGTGTACGCCCGTTATGGGTACACCACTGCAACCGATGCCAGCTCTGCCATCAAAGTGATCACCCCAAGCTACCGCAAGAAAGCAGCGCCGGATGCGGGCCGTCCTTCGACGACGACGTTTCCGATGGGAACCTTTACCCAGGACTATGAATACGCGGCTGGATCGGGCGACCTAGATGAGTGCAACGGTCGAACCGGAGTCACTCCAGACTTCCCAAACGGAACCTACCACTACTACATCACCGATACATTCCCGTTCATCCAGCGCTGTCTGAAGGGCACGCCGCTGCAATAGCCGACGGCCTCCTCGCCATGATTGCTTAGTAGCTCTTCATTTTGTCGCAGGTCAGGTTCGTGCCGGGGGTGGTTCCTAGGAGCTGCACGTAGCGCTGATAGAAGCCGATGCGATCGGTCACTTGGGCGGGGGTCGGCTGGTTGCATTCAATGCCACCGTTGATGATGTTCACCGTGAGGCCAAAGCCAGCGACGCGGCCCGCCGTCACATCGGTAGCGGTCGGAACATAGCGTCCGGTCATCACATCATGACACGAGGGCTTGGGACTCTGCGGTGTCATCCAGAACCACAGCGCGGTCTTGAACGCCAGCGCCGCATCCATTGCCACAAGCTCAGGAGAACTCAGCAGATCGACTCCTAACGCCTTGCCCGCCTGTCCGTAGTTGTAGTTCCAGGAAATCTGGATCGGACCACGACCGAAGTACTTCTTGCCCGGCTTGCAGGGCCACTCCACGCTTGGAGAGCAGTAGTCGGGCAGCGTCTTCGGATCGACCGTGGCACCTTCATTGATCCAGCACAGGCCCCAGGAATACGGACCATCAGGTGCGGTGGCCCAGCCACCCGTGGTTTCGTGCGAGATGTTGGCCAAGAACGCAGCGACCTCGCGCCGCCGCTCGTCCACGGTACCCTGCCCTGCAAAGTCCGGATAGAGCTGCGCCGCGCTAACAAACGCTTGATAGGTATAAAAAGAACCCTGACACGGAGCCGTGTCGCGATGTAGGAATATCTGCTCGAAGATGGCCTGGGTGATGAGCGATGTGACCTGGCTCTGCGAGCTGCCGCCATCATCACCACCACTGACCATTCCACCATCGGTCAGACTGGGGTCGCTTGGGGGTCCGCCCCCCGGACTCGCCCCCTGACAGCCCAAGTCGCATAGGCCAGCACACAACAAGACGCCCCACACAGCATTACGGATCGACATCGGAATCCCTCCCACTTGGTCCGAG
>CALLYL010000255.1 GCA_937859535.1 uncultured Myxococcales bacterium | reverse complement strand
CTACTCTCTGCAAGAGTACGCCAACGACATCGTCTACAGCCTGATGGAGCTATGCGACGCCTCGGGGATTGCCCATCCTACGATTGTCTCGGAATCGGGGCGAGCGGTGGTTGCGCATCACGCGGTGCTGGTGGTCGACGTACTTGGCGTCAGCGAATTCGCGGTCGGCAAGGTGCCCGAGTCGCTGCCCGACACGACGGCGCAGGTGGTACGGCATTTGTTTGACTCGTTCCGGGATGTGACCCGCAAGAACTTCCTCGAAATCTACCACGACGCCATCGAGTACAAAGATGAGTGCCTGACGCTGTTTGCGCTGGGGCACCTGTCGCTTGGGGATCGGGTGATTGCCGAGGACATCTTCTGGGCGCTGTGTCAAAAAGTGCTGCGGATCATCCGCGACCTGCCACATGTCCCCGAGGATCTCGAAGGACTAGAGCACGCGCTGTCCGATACCTACTTCTGCAACTTCTCGATGTTCCAGTCGCTGCCGGACTCTTGGGCGGTTGATCAGCTCTTCCCCATCATGCCGATTCACCGGCTGAACGAGGAGCCAACGCGCCGAGGTGTACTGGCCGACATCACCTGTGACTCGGACGGCAAGATCGATCAGTTCATCGACCCGCGTGAGGTCAAAAACGTCCTCGAGCTGCACCAGCTCACCGAAGGCGACTACTACATCGGGATGTTCATGGTTGGGGCCTATCAGGAGATCCTCGGCGATCTGCACAACCTGTTTGGCGACACCAACACCGTTCACGTCTCGTGTGCCTCGGGCGGCGGCTATCACATCGACCACGTGGTGACCGGCGATACCGTCACCGATGTGCTCAAGTACGTCGGCTACTCGCGGGAAGAGATGACCACCCGCATGCGGCGAGCAGTCGAACATGCCCTACGACACCGGCGAATGACCCTTGAGGAGAGCCGCAACCTGCTGCGCATCTACGAGCAAGGGTTGTCCGGCTATACCTACCTGGAACGCGACTAGTCTCTGTTACTCTAGGTAAAGCATGCCGAATGGTTGGTATCCAGTCGTTGGTCTAGATGTCATCCTGATCAATCGCAGCGAGCAGCGCTATCCCCGTCATGAGTGGGATCAGTCTTGGGATAGCCTGTGGGTGGCGCAGTATCGCGGGGCCCGTGGCTACGCACCGGTCGGAGAGATGCACTACGCTCCGCAGTCGGCCACCGATCCTGCGGCAGCCCTGGTTGAGGCGGCCCATGCGCTGGTCGCTGCCGAGTCGATGCAGGGCACGGCGTCCGCCGCAGTGGCTCGAGTCGACTTCAGGAAGAAGACCGGCTTCGCGTGCGGAATCTTCTCGGTATACGGATTTCGGAACGGCCAGGCCGAGATCCTCCTGGATCTGACGCTGGGCGGAGCCGTTCCCAAGGAGTATCACGCCAGCATCGACCCGATGCACCTCGACATCCACACGAGCTACATCTCCGATGCGGGACTGTGCCCCAAAGAGAAGCCTCTCGAGTCGTTTCGGTTTCAGTTCGAGGGCATGGACTCACTCGTCATCAGCAGTGAAGCACTCCATTACGATGCCCACTGGCCCCCCAAGAACTCCCTCGACTGCGTCGCCATTGCGCTGGCCAAGCCACGTCAGCTCGACATCTGGATGGCGATTTGGAAAGCGGAGCCGCCCACCGGCGGCTGAAGGATTACGCTGAAGTCGACGCCAGTCGCTCAGCCCGCATGCGAGCCAGCTCGGTCACAAACAGCGCCCGCAGAGACTCCGTCTCGGCAGCCAAGGATGTGGCGGTCAACGACGTGGTCGGTCGCGGCGGTAAAAAGCGAATCACCAAGTGTCCCGGGGTGGAGGTCACCTGGCCCGGGGGATGCAGATCGAACGCACCATCAATCAGCATCGGTACAATCGGCGCGTGACTCGCCAGCGCCAGGTGTAGCGCTCCCCGCTTGAACGGAAGCAGCTCACCGGTCAAACCACGAGTGCCTTCGGGTGCGATGAAAACGCTCAGTCGTTCCTTGGCCATCCGCGCTCCAGCGCGCTTCATGGTCCGACGAGCACGGACGCCGCTCCCGCGATCGATGAGGAGCAGCCCCAAAAGAAGCACGGCCTGTCCCAGCACGGGATAGTAGATGGCCTCTCGTTTGAGCGCGGCCACGGCCCCGGACGGCATCATCGCCGTCACCACAAATGCATCCAGGAGCGAGCCGTGGTTAAACGGAACGATCTTCATCGAGTCAGCCTGGACATGCTCTGCGCCTTGCACTTCGTAGGTGACACCCGCCAGGCGCAGCATGGTCCGACCCCAGAAGCGCAGAATGAGCGGCGACAGCCATCGCGAGGCCAGCCCCAGCGTCAGCACCATCAACACCGATGCGAAGATTCCATAGGTGAAGATGAACAGCCAGCTCCCGACGATTTGCCACAGCCCACGTAGCCGCATGGCGCGATTGTGCCCGAGTTGCGCACAACCCCGCTGCGTTTTGTGGAGAGCTGCTTGACTTACATCGGAGAGGTTGCGTGCATAGACAAAGACTTCCCGCGCACCAGCGTCACGAACAACGCCGCATGAAGGACGGCAGCAAGCAGGGCCCCGAGCTGATAGGGGTGAGGCAGCAGCGGCAGCGATGCGAGGAGTGCCGCAAAGCGAAACCACTCCAGGGAACGGGCCCACGGCCGACCCTCCGCCAGCGCACTGCAAGTCGCAAGACCCATCACCAGATGCACGATATAGAGGAGTTGGAAAGGCATCTTTAGGTCGTGGGCGATGTAGATGAACAGCGTCCCGGCGAGGAGCAGCCCCACAAAGCTGACCACGGTGTAGATGCTGACGGAGAGCGGCGGCGTCACTTGGTACTTGTGCTGGGCCTCACGGGTGATCTCCGGTACCGAGACGACTCCGCCGAGGTCCGCCGGATGCCACTCGGGCGGCGCGAACCAGATCCTGACCTTGTCACTCCAGCGCTTGGTGGTACGCGAGATATTCCAAAGCCGCTGGAACTCCGCAACGTTGGCCCACACCGGATTGAAGCTTCCGAGCGGCTTGACGGTTCCGTAGACCGGCTCCTCGTCCTCTTCCTTGAACGTACCCAGGAGTCTGTCCCAGATGATCAGGATTCCGGCGTGGTTCTTGTCGATGTAGCGGGGATTGATGCCGTGGTGAACCCGGTGATGGGAAGCGGTGTTGAGGAACGTCTCTAGGAAGCCGAGCTTGCCGACCGCACGGGTATGAATCCAAAACTGGTACAGGGTGTTGAAGGTCCGCACCACCACAAACATCAGGATGGGGAATCCGATGAGCGCGAGCGGAATGTAGAAGATCCAGCTCGTGAGGGAGGTAAACCAGCTCTGACGAAGCGCGACCGTGAGGTTGTATTCCTCGCTCTGGTGATGAACCGCGTGGGTCGCCCACAGGAAGTTCACCCGATGGGAGCCGCGATGGTAGAGGTAGTAGAGGAAGTCATCGACGAAGAACAGCACGACCCAGGCCCCCAGGGAGCTTGGTGAAATCGTCAACAACCCAAAGTGCTTCTGGAGGTATTGATAGATTAGCAGTCCTGCGGCACCAGTGAGTGGCAGGAGGATCTGCTGGCCGACTCCGCAGCTTAGGCACGACAGGCTGTCGGCCAAGTTGTAGTAGCCACGTCGCTTGTACTGATCCCAGAGCACCTCGATCAGAATGCAGACGATGAATACCGGAATGGCCAGGATGATGTAGATCGCGTCCATTCGCTCACCTCCAATGTCTCTAAGCATAGCGGGTGGGGGGAATGAGTGCGCATTGTTGTCGGATCACTAAGCCGCAGCAAACGGCAGGGCGGTCACCACGGCGGAGCAAGCGAGCGGATTGCCATCGGCATCGGTCACGGTCAGCTCGGTGCCGGGCTCCCACAAGGAGCGATGGACGTAGCCCAGGGCGATGTGGCCAAGTCGAGGGGAATGGACCACCGAGGTGAGCTCTCCAGCAACAGGGCGGCTCGGGTGACTGAGCTTGCTGTGTGGGGATGGGAGCCGCTCGCCACGCAGGCGCAGACCCACCAGCCTGCGGTTGAGCTGACCTCGATCACGCAGGCGAACGACGACCTCTTGGCCGAGAAAACAGCCCTTGGTAAAGCACAGCGCGTCGTCGAGCGCAGCCTCTTGGGGCAGCCTCTCTTCATCAAAGTCGATGGCAAACCGGGGACGACCCGCTTCCACCCGCAGCACCTCAGCCTCGTCTACCGACATCGGGCGGGCACCCGCCTGAGTCAGCTTGTGTTCGATCGCAGAGACCGCCTCGGCGGGTCCGATGACCTGAAAGCTCGCTGGGCCTAGCTCGCGAGTGGCCAGGATGAGGACGCCTTGGGATTCGCGGTGGTGATACGGCTCCAGGCTGGCATCGGCTTGGTCTGTGAGCAGCGCCAGGGCTGACAGGCCGTACACCCCCAAGTGCGCCAGGGCGGAACTCTCATCGGAGATCACAGCATCATCGACAATGATGTAGCGGTCGAGGGACTCACAGACCTTGGCGGCGGCCTTTGCGCTGACGATGAGCAGGAGGTCGATGCCACCGCGGTTGCTGACAATGAAGTCAGAGACGACCTTGCCTTTGACGGTCAGCAGGGCACCGTAGGCACCGCTGCCGGGGGCCAGGCCTTTGACATCGCAGGTGGCCATCCCGCTCAAAAAACGCACACGATCCTGGCCGCGTAGAACCAGCCGCGCACACTCCGCATCCAGCCGCCGATATCGAACTGTTTCGCTCATCAGGTTTTTCCCATGGTGCCGGGCTTGAGAAGAAGGATGCCGGACCACTCTTCTTCTTGTTGGTGGTCGACAAGCACCAGGCCGCGATCTGTAAAGGCTTGGATGACGCCGTCGGCTTCAAGCGACAAGATTCCCGAGCCAATCAGCACGCCGCCGGGCCGCAGGTGTCGGACGAGGTCTTCGCACAGCAGGTGCAGGGTGGGGCCGGTCAGGTTGCCAAACTGAAGCGCGACCTTTTCCTTTACGCGCTGGAGCCGCTTGGTGGTGGCGGTCATGCGGGTGGTGAGGTCGTTGCGCTCGGTGTTTTCCTGGGTGACCTCGACCGCTTCGGGATCGATGTCGATGGCGATTGCACGAGCGGTGGGCCACAGCTTGAGAGCGGCCAGTGCGAGCACCCCACAACCACAGCCGACGTCGAGGATCTCGGCCTGACCGTGATCGCTGGCATCGAGTGATAGCCACTCTCGGGCCTCGCTGGTGGCTTCGTAGTCACCCAGCCGATCGAGAAGCTGCAAGCACAGCCGCGTCGAGGCATGCCCGCCCGTTCCAAACGCCCGACCGGGATCGAGCTGAAGCGTGATTTCGCCGGGAAGGGGCTGGTGCGCCGCCGACTCCCAGCTTGGCACGATCGCGATTCGACCAATCCGCCGGGTCGCAAAGTACTGCTTCCAGACATCGCGCCACTCGGAGTCGTCGCGCTCGCGCTGCTCGACCAGGATCTCGCTGCCATCGGTCACTAGCTCATGAACCGCGACCAGCAGACCATCGACCTGGGCCACTTGATCATCATCGAGGTACAGGTGAAAGCGGGTTCGACCGACGGGCGGCGCATCGAGCGTCCCTTGATCGCACTCTTGAAACGGTAGCAGGCGCTCTCCGAGGAGCGTACTCAGTGGCTCGGCATGAAGCGCCGCCACCTCGATCCGAAGCTCTCGATATTGCATCGCGCCACAGATAACAAAGCGAGCCGCCGTCAAGCAAGCCGCTATCTTGTGGTGCTTGTTTGGGTGTTGACCGGGTACCCAGTGCAGCGGCGGCCTTCGCTATACTGCGGCCATGCGAAGACGTCCCCCGGCAGCGCTGCGTTCCCGCTTCGTCCTAGGTGTCCTCACCTGCGTCTCGATGCTGGGCAGCACCTTGTCTGCCCGCCACGCTGCTGCCGAATCGACCACCATCCCCTGCGGCCTGGTCGAAGCGGGCACGATCCACGTCGATGGGCTGACCTCCGACTGGGATGGCGTGACCCCGATCATCCCCAAGGTTGCCCCAGGACTTGGCGCTGCGCCACGCACGCTGGGGGTAAAGGTCTTTTGCAACTACGACGACAAGAGCGTCTATCTGCTGATCGATGTCGATGACGATCAGATGCTGCGCACCAAGGCCGGCGGGATGGAAGAAGACCACGTCCAGCTCGCCTTCGGACTGATCAGCAAAGCGGGCGAGCTAGAGCGAATCGATCGGATGCGGATCTGGCCCGGTGTTCCGGCGCAGAAGATCCCCCGGATCGTAAAGTGGGACGCCAAGAAGGTACCCAAGGTCATCCAGGGCGAAGGTCCGGTCGGTCGACTCAAGCCGCTCAAAGGCCCGCCCGCGATCGAGGTCTACGACGCCATGCAGCAGCGCGGCTACGCGATCGAGCTGCGGATGCCCAAGAAGATCATCCCCGGGTATCGCGATGGCGCGCCGCTCAAGTTCGCGGTGCTGGTAAACGACAGCGATGGCAGTGGCAAAGAGAAGCAGAGCTACGCGCAGACCTCGGCGGTGGAAGACGGATCGGACCTGTCGGAGATCGGTTTCGAGGAAGGTCACTCGGCGTATAACGAGCTACTCACCGACCTGAAGCTGTCCGAGAGCGATGTCTTCTTCAACAAGAACGCCAACGTCGGCGAAGGTCCGGGCAAGGTGGTCGCAGCGGGCAAGTACCTCGCGTTCCTCGGCAAGGGCTACTGCTATCAAGAGCTGGCCCCGGCTCGCAAAGATGTGACCGATGTGCAGCTTGTGCAGATCGACGCGGAACACTTCGCGGTGGCGGCCCGGATCATCGAGCGCAGCGCCAGCGGCAATCGCGAAGTGTTGCGGCTATATAAGCTCGACGGCACCCGCTTTACCCCGATCTTTGCCGTCGAAGTCGGCAAGGAGCAGGGCAAAAACAAGCTGTCGGTCAAGGTCGACTACGTCAAGAAGGGCAAAGGCACCGACATCGAGCTGACCCCAGAGCCCGCGCAAGGGTTTTCGGAAGCAACTTGGAAAGAGCTACCCGCCCAAGACATCGAGCCGCTGCTGCTGCCCTGGCAGGACAAAAAGGCGCGCTACATCCTCAAGTTCGGCAAGTACGAGAAGTCGGAGAAGTAGCCGCAAGCACAGTTCCACACAGGATGGGAAAGACGCCGTAAGATATCAACGACCACCGACCCATCCATCAGGAGCCTCTATGATCAAGCTGTGTGGATTCCCTCTGTCCAACTACTTTAACAAGGTCCGCCTCACCCTCCTCGAAAAGGAGGTTCCTCACGAGGTGGATATGACCGCAGTGCCGTCCCAAGACCCAGCGTTCCTAGCGCGCACACCGATGGGCAAGGTGCCGTTCCTAGAGACCGAGAACGGCCTGCTGTGCGAGTCCCAGGTGATCTGTGAGTACATTGAGGATC
>CALLYL010000254.1 GCA_937859535.1 uncultured Myxococcales bacterium | reverse complement strand
AGCTACCGAGTCGCGTCGAACAGATCTACATCCACCTGGTCACCCCCGAGCCCGCCGACTCCACCCGCTTTATGGGCATGCGCGTGTTCAAAGACTGGGCCGAGCTAACCCCGAGCTAAGCCCCGACTACAGCCAGGTGTCCTGATTCTTCTGGTTGCCCCGGATGGTCTTGCGGTAGCAGTGCGCGTTGCCGTCGACGATGCCCTTGGTCGCAGCCACCTTCACAAACGCGCTCGCAAGCTGAGGTGTTTCCTCCCAACCAGCGGTCTTGCCGTACTGACTGCCGACCTGACAGTACAGGCTGTGATCGAAGTGGGCGGTGTCATGGACCTTGCCATCGTGAATGTGCACGGTCGGGAAGAACAGCTTGCTCGGGTCGGCGCGAGGAAACGCAAACGCCATCGGATGCACCGAACTGGCATCCTTGCGCAGCTTGAACACCGCAAACCCCGACTTTTGGTAGGCGGGCAGCTTGTCCCAAATCCCGTCCGGCATGCGGAATCGAGCATCGAGGCGCGCAAAGTCTTTGACCTGCGGCACAAAGGACGCTTCGAAGCTGCCGACCTGGACCACCGCGAGCGGAGCCATGGCTGTCGCGGGCATGCTGCGACTGAGTGGTCGCCGTAGCGCTTGCGGTTCGGGAAAGCCAGCCTGGAGATCCTGAAAGAGGTCGCTGTAGTCATGCAGGTCGATGAACTGGACCGCGTCCTCTTTGCTCCCGACGGGAACCGGCAGCGGCAAGACCATCGCCAGGTCTTCACCCACGCGATAGTTCATGCTGTAGACGAGGAACTGCTTTCCGGCTCCGGCCTCGCGGGCAAAAATCTTGGTGGCAGAGACGGACTCGACCGGACGAGTGAAGCAACACATCGCGACCTCCGTGGCTGGGTTTGAGTCATCATAACCGGATTAGGGAGCGACCACCGGCCGGAGCATGCGCAGCACCGGTCGCCCCTCGCAGCCCGGTGGTGGAGTCAGTCCAAGTAGGTGGCTGAGCGTGGCCGCGACATCGACCATCTCGATCACGCCGTGGTCACCGGGCAGAAGCTGCGGACCGAGCATCATCACCGGCACATCGGTGTCATATCGGTAAAACGAGCCATGGGTGGAGCCCACCGCCTTTTCGCCGTACTTGCCCCAAAAGTAGTACGGCGCGGTGAAGAGCACGACGTCACCACCTCGGGGGGGAAAGTAGGAACGGCTGATCGCTCGCGCCGCTTCGGTCTGCGGGAGCGCGCCTCTCAGCAGTTGCGAACGGGTCACAAAGCCGAGCATGCCCGGTAGCGCCAAGGTGGCTTTGCCCGCGACCTCTTCAACGAGCTGCGGATCCACCTTGGCCTGTGTCACCAGCGCTTCGTCGAGATAGATGCTCGGATCCTCCAGCGCGACCACCCACTCACCGGGTCCGAAGCGCTCGGTCAGCGCCTTTTGGACTACGTCTTTGATCGCCGCTTTCTTGATCCGCCCGGCCTGAAGCTGCTCCCGCGCCAGATCTTCGGGAATCGGCACCGCACCATGATCGGCGGTAAACAGCACCAGCAGCTCACCGGGCGCAAAGCGCTTGTCCAGCTCAGCGAACAGCTTGGCCACCCCGCGATCGAGCCGGCCCACCATGTCTTGGTATTCATGACTGGTCGGACCGTAGACGTGACCCACCAGATCCGTACCGCTCACCGACACCGCCAGCACGTCGGGCACGCCACGCTGACCGAGCTTTTCCTCCATCAGTGCGGCCAGAGCAAAGTCAATCTCTAGGTCCAGTCCCACCGGTGAGTGCGTGAGCGCTTCGTAGAAGCTCGGCCCCGGTGCATGAAGTCCTCCGGTGAGCGGATGAGGAAAGGTCTTGCCCATTCCCTTGACCTCACCCTCGCTGGGCCCATCGTCGCGTCCCTGATATTGTGTCGCCGGAAGCAGCCGTTCCCACTTCTGACCAAACGCCGCGTCGGCGAGCTTGCGACTGTTCCAGCGCTTCACCCAATCGGGCAGATCGGGGCCGTAGTAGCTGGTGGTGGTAAAGCCGCCCGACTGTTCCGAAAAGAAATACGCCGAGCCAAGCTGCCCACCAAGGAGCAGCGCGCCACGACCCTTGAGCGCCACCGCCACCACCTTCGATTCCCGATTCCGTAGCCGCAGCTCATCAAAGACCGTGGTTCCCACCAAGTTGCGCGGCGAAGTTTCGTCATCGGCATCCCCGCCCTTGTCGCCATGGACCCGCGCCGTCGAATCAAACATCATCGCTTCGGAGCGACGGGTCACGCGGTTATACCACTTGTTCTGGGTGATGCCGTTTAGGTAGCCGTACGCGCCGCTGGCGATGAGCGCGTGTCCCGGCCCGGTGTAGGTGTTCTGTTGGCCGTAGTGTCCAATCGCCGTACTGCCCTTAGACAGCCGCTGGAGCCCACCGGCCCCGATCATTGCCCGATATCTCGCGATGGTATCGGCTCGAAACTGATCAGCCACCAGCACCACCACCAGCTTCGGTCCGTGCGCGTCGAGGACCGACGGCTTCTTGCCAGTAGCCGCCGGAGGAGTAGCCGCCTGCTTCCGAACCGGCGTAATCACCAGCTCATCGGCGGGCTGCGCCAATGCGACCGATGGGTCGAGTCCGGACAGCAGCCACAGCGACACGAGCGAACGCAAAAACGGTCTGTGCAAAGCCATGATCCCATCCTCCTCCAGTCGACAGCGTTACGGGGTCTCGGGCTGGAAGAGCAGCGGGTAGTTAATGCGAATCGGTGCTCCCGGTGAAGGCGGGAACTTCATCCGTCGCGCCACCAGAACCAAGCAGTTTTCAACGCTGGGATTGGCCATCGTTGATGAGGCAATCGAGCTATCGCTGACCTCTCCCTTGCCATCAATCGCAAAGCTCAGCACCACCTTCCCAGCCAGGCCCGGTGACTTCGAAAGTGCAACCGTGTAGCAAGCGCGATAGGCGGCGATGTGCTGACGAATCACCGACTGAATGACCCGACGATCGATGTCACCAGAAATTCTAGGCTCGCTGCTCGCTGCGGCGGCCTCTACCTGCCCCGCCAATGGATCCGTCGAAGCCGTCGCTGCAGCCGCGTTCTTGATGATCTTGAAGTCGGTCCGACGGTTCAGCTCGCGACCCTCGGCCGTGCGGTTGTCCGCAACCGGACGATCGGGACCATTGCCGACGGCGACAAAACGGCCTCTATCGAGCCTGTGACGCTCGACCAGATACGAAACCACCGCCTCGGCGCGCTGCTTCGACAGCGTCACGTTGGCAGGCCTGGCCCCGACATTATCGGTATTGCCCTCGACCTGGACATAGGCGTTTTGAAATACCCCGAGCGTCTGCGCAAAGCCGTCGAGCACCTTCCGCGCATTGGGATCCACCGCAAACAGCCCGCTACCAAAGTAGATGCTCACGCTCTTGGTCAGCAGCGACGGTCCCTGCTTCTGAGGCATCCCCAGGAAACGAAACGATTCCGTCACCTTTTGCTCTTTGAACTGCGGAGCCAGCGCCCCGAGTGCCTTTAACCACTTGGTCTGCGCCGGAACCGCAGCTTCTTTGATCAGCCCTTCGCGCAGCCAAAAGCCGCTCGCTTCGACAAAGAGCTGATCGTAGGTAACCTCTTGAAGCCGCTGACCGTCGCGTCATGGACCGCCTGCGCTGGGTTTGGGAAGTAGGTGGGAAACGGCATGGCCGCCGCACTCGGGATGGCAGAGGCCCAGCCGCAGCGCGCAACGAATGGGGTGCGTACTCATCCGTCAGCGAGCGGCCGATGTATGACCATCTGCGGAAATCGGAGGAATGGCCCCCAAGGCTTCCCGGATCGCGTACGCACGGGCATAGACAATCCTACGAAGTGCGACAAGACGAAGATCGGAAGCCAGCGGCACGAGCAATGGACATCGCTCGATCCAACTCAGATCCGCCAGCCCCGCATCGACGCTACGAGCCACACTTCGAATCGCTTGTTCAGGCTGTCCATAGGCCCCCTGAAGCTCCGCATGGATCTGGAACACGAAGGTGCGACCACGCGGACTGCTCCTATCGGAATTCAGTCCCGCACTGAGCACGGTCTGCGGATCGAGCTGCTGATACCCTGCGGCAACCTCGAGCAGGAGTCGCGCTCTTGGAAACTTCCCTTGCGTGATCTCAGAGTGAGACAGGTACTCCTTGGCACGCCGCTGATCGCGACTCCACAAACAAAGACGGCCCCGCAAAATCCACTGAATGGCAAACGACCCTCCTGAGAGAGAGGGATCGGCAAGAACTCGATGGGCACGTTCGAAATCACCCAGTAGTGCGTAGGTCCGCGCCTGCTCGGCCAGCGTCCGGAACAGACCGGGGTCCAAACTCCGGGCGCGACTCAGTCGGGCAAGTCCTTCGCGAATCGGCCCCGTCTCAACCAGGATCCGACCCAGCAGTTCGTGCGCGTCGGCGAGATCCGGGGAAAGAGTCAGCGCCTTGCCAAGGCTCTGCACTGCACCGAGCAAGTCAGCACCTTGAAACCTTACCCCAGCGAGCGCCAGATAGGACTCTCCATGCAGGGGCATCTGTTCGACCACCGCTTCTGCTGCGGGCAGAGCCTTTTCTGCTGCACCAGGGTTTCCATAAAACCACAGCCGCGACAGGGTCAAGGCATAGCTCATGCGGAGAGTCGGATCGGTCGGTGCCCGCGAAAGGACTCTCTCAAACAGTTTGACACTCTGTTCCAGACTGACTTCATCGCTCCGTCCGTACAGATAGCGGGCGCGCAGATACAGCTCGACCGTGTCGGACTCTGTAGGAAGCGCACTCTGACGAGGCTCCCGCTCGACAAACAGAGCCTTCGCGAGCGCGGAGACCAGCGACTCACTCACCGCGAGCGCAGAAGCGGGCAGACACTCCGTTCGCGTGGTGAGCACCGGGACTCTGTCTTTGGTAGAAAGCACACGCAGTTCGATCTGGAGCTGGTCTTTGACTCGTCTCAGAGATCCAGTCACCACCAGCTCTGCGCCCAATTCGATTCCCATCGCGATCGGGTCGCCACTCCTAAACTGGGGTAATGTGGTGGTACTCTGGCCTAATATCCGCAGCGTGCGCAGGGTGGTCAGCCGATCGTAGAGTTCCTCGGACAGACCATAGGCAAGGTAATCGTCCTCCGCTGCTCCAAGGTTGGTAAGTGGAATCACAGCCAAGGTACGGGCTGCACTCGTCGGTGAGCCATCAACATGGGCGGCATGCGGATCTTCGTGGGCTGGGTCCGCCCAGTGTGACTCTGCTGCTTTGGCAGTGTGCGACTTGACCAAGTGGGAACGTGCGGCCGACCTCTCTGTTGCCTGTCCTTCCGTACTGCGCTGGGAACTCCGTCCACTGCGCTTCAGCGTCGCTTCGGAAGCAGCAGACACCACCGCATGTCGCAGTGAGGCAGACAGCTCCGCAGCACTCTGGAATCGTTCTACCGGATTCACCGCCAGACAGCGAAGGACGATCTCTGCGACTGAAGATGGCAAATCCGGACGAACTTGCCGAGGATCGGGGGGCGGATGGAGCACCCGTGCCGCCAAAACCGCCAACAGGGAATCCCCTGCGAAAGGAAGTTTCCCGGTCAGGAGTTCATACAACACGACCCCGAAGGAATAGATATCTGCCCGCGCATCGATCGCTTCTCCTCCCACTTGTTCTGGCGCGACGTACATCGGAGTCCCATCGAAACGACGCGGATCACGCTTGGCCGGTGTCGCCTGCTGCAACGCACGCGCAATCCCAAAATCCGTAATCACCACCCGCCCGTCTTTGGCGATCAGCAGGTTGTCTGGCTTGAGATCACAGTGAAGTCAAGCCCAGAGGACGGCGATGGCCAGAAATTCCCCCCCTGTCGGTATT
>CALLYL010000253.1 GCA_937859535.1 uncultured Myxococcales bacterium | reverse complement strand
TCAAGAAGTTTCGTTTGATCGCTTCGCTGGTTTCGACAGCCACCGGTAAGCTGCAAGTCAGTCGGATGTGGCGAGAGCTGGGTGTGACGATGGGCACCTTCATGGATGAGGGGGAGGCGCTTACCTATCTGGGCGTGATCAAAAAGCCTTAGCCACCGTCGAGTCTCCCACTGTAGGGGCGACACCGTGACCCACTGAAAATCACTCGCAAATGCAGTTCGACCGGCTAGGGTTGTGATACGGTTTGCAAAAGTCCTTTTGGGATAGGAGTGACCCGTGGCCAAGTCTGCATGCCCAGTGACTCGTGAAGAGTTCAAAGCCAAAGCCAAATCTGTCAGCGTGTCGGTCGAAGGAGTCCCTTTGACCGCTGAGCCGAAGGAGTTTTCGACCGGCTCGTTCGGTTGGTACCTGTCCGGCAAAGCCACGATTGTGGTCGATGGCAAGCCCGTCCAGGTTCAGGTCGGTGCAAACCTCACCATCATCGGCAGCAAAGAGGCGAAGTAGTTCAGCTCAGCTCAGCGCGGCGGAGCAAAGCGGGCATCTGCTCTGCGCAGTGGGCACGCAGTCTTTCCACATCGAGTCCGGTCCGCTCCGTAAGCCTTCCCTGCCGTACGAGTAGTTCCCCACCGACCAGGACATGGCGCACGTCACTGCCTTGCGTGGCGTAGACCAGCAGCGACACCGGATCGTGTACCGGAAGCTGCCCCGGTGCGTGCTGTCCGACCACGACCACATCCGCTTGTTTGCCGACACACAGAGTCCCGATCTGGTCTGCCAGACCCAGCGCTTTTGCGCCGCCCAAGGTCGCAATCTCTAGCGCTTGTGCCGCTGGTAGCGCTTCAGGTCCACACAGTCCCTTTTGCAGCAGCGAAAGGAGCCGCAGCTCAGTGAATCCGTCGAGTCGGTTGTTGCACGGTGCTCCATCGGCACCGAGCGCGACGTTCACCTGCGCGGTCAGTAACTGCACGATCGGCGCGATCCCCGAGCCAAGCTTGAGGTTTGACGACGGGCAGTGGGTGACATGGGTTCCGTCCTGCGCCATCGCCGCCATTTCAGATCGAGAAACATGGACGCAGTGAGCGAGCACCGTCCGTGGCCCAGCGATCCCGAGTGAGCGCAGCGCTTCGACGTTGTCTTGCCCAGTCCGCTGTTTGACCAGCGCGATCTCATCGAGCTGCTCGCTGGCGTGGGTATGAATGCCCGGCCCGCTTAGGCTCCGCTGGTTGACTCGCTCGGCGACTCCACGCATCAGCTCATCGGAACACGAGATAAGAAAGCGTGGAGCATATCCGTAGCGCAGTCTGCCCTGGCCATGCCAGCGTGCACACAGCGCATCGGCTTCGCGTAGCGACGCCTTGGGGTCTTCGCGGAGGTTCTTTGGCACCGTCTCGGGATGATCCATCATCGCTTTGCCGAGTGTGGCGCGGATGCCAGTCGCGGCCACCGCTGCACACAGCGCATCGTGATGGCGGACTGTCCCCATATCGAGCAGCGCAGTCGTACCAGATAGAAGGAGCTCAGCGACCCCGACCTGAGCCGCCAGCGCGATGTCTTGCTCGTTAAGCGCCGCTTCGTACGGTAGGACGCGTTCACTCAGCCAGCGCAACAGGGGGAGGTCATCGGCCAGCCCTCGGCCCAGTGTCTGACACAAGTGAATGTGCGCTTGCACAAGCCCCGGCAGCACCACGCACCCGCTCACATCCAGCACCGGAACCCCGACGCTGCGCGGATCGCTGCTCGCTGCTGCCCCAATGGCCGCGATGATGCCATCGATGATCAGCAGATCGCCGCGCACCACCGGCAGCGGTTTATCGACGGTGACCAGGGTGCCGCCGCGCAGTAGCCAGCTATTGGCGTCCACGATGATCGTCCTCGGTGTGGGCACTCGTTGCGGTGCTGATGAGAGCGCTCGGACGAAAGGCCTGCGGTAGCAGCGTGCTGAGCTTGGTGAGCTGCGCTGGGCCGATCGGTGATAGCAGTACGATTTGCGCTTCCTCGGCAAACTCCGCCAAGGTCTGCCTACACATGCCACATGGCGCGGCTGGCGGCGAGAGGTTGGTACAGATCGCGATCGCTGTCACTTGACGGGCTCCGGCGAGCACCGCTTGGTACATCGCGGTCCGCTCTGCGCAGACGGTCAAGCCGTACGAGGCGTTTTCGATGTTTGCGCCGACAAACACCCGACCATCGCTGGCGAGGAGTGCTGCACCAACGGGAAACTTAGAATAGGGAGCATAGGCCAGTGCTTGTGCAGAGCGGGCTCGTGCGGCCAGATCCTGCAGCAGTGGCGGGAGCGGTTCACCCGTAGCAACGTCGACGATTGGGCCTGGGTCGGTGGGCACGGCGCTCGTGCGGTTCGTCATCGCGAAAGGTGCTCCTTGCTGATCAGTCCGAGCTGGCCAGCGCTGCCATGATTCCGTCGAGTAGCTTGATAAACGTGGAGCGGACGCGGTTCGCCGTCTCGGTCACTTCTTCATGCGACAGCGGCTGCCCCGACATTCCGGCGGCCAGGTTTGAGACGCAGCTCATCCCGAGCACCCGAGCGCCCATGTGCCGAGCCACAATTGCCTCGGGCACCGTCGACATTCCGACCAAGTCCGCCCCGAGCCCACGCAGCATTCGCACTTCCGAGGGCGTTTCATACTGCGGCCCGAGCAGTCCGGCATACACGCCCGTCTTGAGTCCAATCCCAAGCCGCTTGGCCACTTGTTGAGCGGTGGCCCGCAGCTTGGCGTCGTACACCTCGGTCATATCCGGGAATCGCGTACCCAATCGCTCGTCGTTCGGTCCGCGCAGCGGTGAGTCGCCCATGAGGTTCAAGTGGTCGTGAATCAGCACCAGGTCGCCCGCTGCCAGCCCTTCGCCGACACCGCCCGCCGCATTGGTGAGCACCACCGTCTTACAGCCCGCCGCGACCAGCGCTCGTATCGGCAGCACCACCGTCTGCAAGCTGTGACCTTCATAGGTGTGGACGCGACCTTGCATCAAGAGGACTTCGACGCCTGTTTGTGTGCTGGTCTGGCCTGCCCGACCGTAGACGAGCCGTCCTGCGTGACCGACCACTCCGGATTGCGGAAAACCAATCTCGGCATAGTCGATGCCCTTGGCATCGCTGAGCGCGTCGGCGTAGCTGCCCAAGCCCGAACCGAGCACGAGTGCAATCGACGGCGCGGCTCCTGCCGGTAGAAAGGCCCGAATCCGGGCTGCTGATTGCTGCACAGCCTCGAAGGTGGCGTGGTGGTCGTCGTGTATCGCGGATCGGCTCATCGCAGCACATCCAGGATAAGGGGCTTTTCAGACGGCGGGGTCATCGAAATTTGGTACGCGCCGGTGATGAGAGCGCGGGCGCGCTCGCGGCGACCTTCTGGCCAGTCGGGCGCACACGCAAAGTGACACAGCGGCTCGCCCGCTTCGACCAGCTCTCCGACCTTGCGATCGAGGTAGATGAACGCTGCCGGATCAATGCGGTCTTCCTTGCGCTCGCGACCGGCTCCGATCGCAACGCCCGCCCAGCCAATGGCCTCGGCATCGATCGACGAGACATAGCCCGCTTCGGGCGCGACGATGTAGACCGGACACGGATGCAGGCAGCTTGTTAGCCACGGCTCGTTTGGATCGCGCAGGTCGATCATCGCGCCCTGCATGGCCGCACAGCGCTGGAGCCGCTGGAGTGCTTCGCCGTTGCGCAGCGATTCCAGAATCCGCGCTTGACCGTCTTCTTCCGACGCCACCACGCCGCCGAGCCGCAGCATCTCACCACCGAGGACACGGGTCAGCTCGATGAGATCCGCCGGACCACTGCCGCCGAGAACTTGCAGCGTTTCCAGCACCTCCGCAGCGTTGCCGACGTAACGGCCGAGCGGTTGGTCCATGTTGGTCAGAAACGCCGTCACTTGCTTGCCGGCTCGTCTACCAATGGCAACCAGCGTCGATGCCAGTTGATACGCTTCGTCGCGGGTTTTCATAAACGCGCCCGAGCCGACCTTTACATCCAGCACCAGCCCGTCGATTCCTTCGGCGAGCTTTTTCGACATGATCGACGCCGCGATGAGGGGGATGGATTCGACGGTGGCGGTCACATCACGCAGCGCATAGAGCGCTTTGTCGGCGGGAACCAGCGTATCGGTTTGGCCTATCAGCGCCAGACCGGCGCGACGCAGCACCGTGCGAAACTCTGGCACCGACAGTCTCGTCGAGAAGCCGGGAATCGATTCCAGCTTGTCGAGAGTCCCGCCAGTGTGGCCAAGTCCTCGTCCCGAGATCATCGGCACCCGGACCCCACAGGCCGCCACCGCTGGGGCGAGATGCAGCGAGACCTTGTCGCCGATACCGCCCGTCGAGTGCTTGTCGATCTTTAGTCCCGGCACATCGGATAGGTTGATGACCTCGCCGGACCGCAGCATGGCATCGGTCAGCGCGAGCAGCTCGCCCTCGGACATGCCGGAAAAGTAGATTGCCATCAGCAGCGCAGCAGCTTGGTAGTCCGGCAGCTTGCCTTGCGCGTAGTCGGAGACAAAAAATCCGATTTCCTCGCTGGTGAGGACGTTGCCATCTCGCTTTTTGCGGATGATCTCAACCGGGTTAAACGTCGCAGATTGGCTCATCGGGGGTTCTTTGGGGCAAAGGCTGAGCGCCGAAAGGACTTCGCTCAGGACGGTAGAAGGTGGGGCAGCACGCTCTTGCCGCGTGGCCAAGCAGGCAGGGAAAAGGCATCGCACAGCGTCTGCGCGACGTCGAAGAAGCCTTCACGCAGGCCCAGGTCGGCGCGACGCGGGTCCGGTGGGGTCTTGGTAAAAGCGAGTAGCGGCACGTCTTCTCGGGTGTGATCGGTGCCGGGCCAGGTGGGATCGTTGCCGTGGTCAGCCGTTAGCAGCACCAGATCACGCGGTCCAAGCTGCTGGTGCAGGCTTGGTAAGAACGCATCAAACTCGGCGAGCGCTTGGCCGTAGCCCTGTGGATCGCGACGGTGCCCATACAGCATGTCGAAGTCGACGAGGTTTATGAAGATGAGCCCGCGCTCGGTCTGCTTCATGGCTTCCAAGGTCAGGCGCAACCCATCGGTGTTGCCTTCGCTGTGGATGCTTTCGGTGATGCCGTGACCCGCGTAGATGTCCCAGATCTTGCCGATGCCCACCACCGGGCGACCACTGTCAGCAATCCGCGATAGCGCGGTCGCTGCTGGCGGCGGCATGGCGTAGTCCCGGCGGTTGTAGGTCCGACGGAACTTGCCGGGCTCGCCCACGAAGGGACGGGCGATGACGCGGCTGATGTTGCGCTCGTCGCAGAGCTTGCGGGCCACTTCACAGGCGCGATACAGCTCGGCAAGCGGCACCACTTCCTCATGGGCGGCGATCTGAAACACGCTGTCGCCCGAGGTGTAAACGATGAGCGAGCCGGTGCGAAGGTGCTCCGGGCCCAGCTCGTCCAGGATGGCCGTTCCCGAGGCTGGCTTGTTGCCTAGCACACCGCGTCCGGTCTGGGCGATGAAGCGGTTGATCATCTCGGCGGGAAAGCCCTGCGGATAGACCGGAAACTCGCTCTGTACGTCGAGACCTGCCAATTCCCAGTGTCCTGTGGTGGTGTCTTTGCCGATCGAACGCTCGCGCATCCGGCCAAAGCCACCGAGCGGGTTTGCTGTCTTCTGTAGCCCCGGGATCTGGGTCAGGTTGCCAAGTCCCAGTGCTTCCAAGTTGGGTAGGTGCAGCCCACCGAGTCGTTCGCCGATGTGTCCCAGGGTGTTTGCTCCGGCATCGCCGTAGCGGCTGGCATCCGGTGCCGAGCCGCAGCCGCACGAGTCGAGCACGATCAAGACTACGCGCTCAAACGGCGCGCTCTGAGAAGTGGTCATGTCTAGCGTCCTTGTCATCTGCGGATCGCAGTCGCCTTGGCTCTGATTGTGCGTCGCATCGCCCGCCGGGTGCTAATACGCCGACGGTTTGCCTTCGGAGCGAGGGGTGGCAGCAGGCGCTTGGCTGCGGCGCAGCCATGGACGATCGGCGTGCTTTGGCGCTTCTTCGACCTTCGGTGCGGCGCAGCCTTTGGTGATCGCGACCGAGGCACTGGCACCGATGCGGCTGGCCCCAGCGGCCTTCATCTTTTGCGCGTCTTCGCAGGTCCGGACGCCGCCAGAGGCTTTGACGCCCATCTCGGGACCGACCAGCTTGCGCATGAGCGCGATGTCTTCGACGGTTGCTCCGCCAGGACCAAAGCCGGTCGAGGTCTTCACAAAGTGCGCGCCGGCGACCTTCGACAGTGAGATGGCGATGATCTTCTCCTCTTGCGTGAGTGCGCCGGTTTCGAGGATGACTTTGACCTTGGCGGGGCGCGAGGCTTCGACGACTTTTTGGATGTCCTCGTGGACGGCGGCGAAGTCGCGGCTCTTGAGCGCGCCTTGGTTAATCACCATATCGATCTCTTCGGCCCCAGCGCGCACGGCCTCGCGGGCCTCAAAGGCCTTGGCGTTCGGGGCCATCGCGCCGAGCGGGAAGCCGACCACCGCGCACACCATGACGCCCGAGCCCCGCAACAGCCGCTTGGCGAGCGGTACAAAGCTCGTGTTGACGCACACGGACGCGAAACGATACTGGCGGGCTTCGGCGCAGAGCTTTTCGACGTCGGCAGCGGTGGCGTCGGCCTTGAGCAGGGTGTGGTCAATCATCCCAGCGATGCCATCGGGAGTCTGGCCGGTGCCCATGGCAGAGCCGACGCGGCTCGCACCTTCCGCGACGATGTTCTGGACGGCTTCGGGGCGACGTATCGTACAAAGTCCGCAAGCCGTGCAATTTTCCGACGGACCATCCGGGCATGGCGTGTCGCGTAACGACTGCGGGCTAGAAATCGTGACCAGTGCTGCGCCACCGCCCAGTCGAGCAGAGACCCGACGGGCAATTTCGGCGACAAGCTGTTCCATCTGCGGATCGTGACTAGACATCGGTACCCTGGCTTTACAACGCTTTGTCCGACGCTGTAAAGGCCAGAAGTGTCGTGCCAATCGCTCCGTTCGCTAAGATGAGTCGTTGGCTCTATCGGCCGAGGGCGAGCAGTCCGCTGTTTCATCCGCTGCAACTACTAGTTCGATGGAGTTGGATTGTGACGACCCCTCGCACTGGCGATAGTGAACGGTACGGGCGATCCACAACAATCCGGCAAGGAGCGAGCAGATGAGCGCACATGGGCAAAGTGGTAGCAAGCAGCGGGTGCTGGTGATCTCGGCCAACCCCTCGGTGTCAAAGACCACCGGCTGGCCGATCGGCTTTTGGTGGGCCGAACTGACCCATCCGTTCTGGGCCTTTACAGAGGCCGGCTATGAAGTCGAGATTCGCAGTCCGGACGGCGGTCCGCTGCAAGCAGATGGCTACTCGGACCCCGAGGATGCGAGCGGATATTCCGCGCACGACATCCTTTCGCTTGGGTTTAAGAAGTCCCCATCGCATGCCGCCCTGCTGCAGCACACGCAGAGCATTGATGACGTGGATGTCAATGCCTACGTCGCGGTATTCGTCACCGGTGGCCAGTCGCCGATGTACACGTTTCGCGGCAACACCAAGCTGCAAGCGCTCATCGCCAAGTTCTACGAAGCGGGCAAGCTGACGGCGCTGGTCTGTCATGGCACTTGTCTGCTCCTTGAAACCAAGCTGTCGAGCGGTGAGCTGCTCGTGAAGGGCAAAACCTGGACCGGCTTTGCCAACAGCGAGGAACAGTTCGCCGACAACTTTGTCGGTCAGCGCATCCAGCCGTTCTGGATCGAAGACGAGGCGCGTCTCATCGAAGGAACGCACTTCGAAGTCGCTCCGATGTTTGCGCGGTTCGCGATTCGCGATGGGCATCTGGTGACCGGCCAGCAGCAGAACTCCGGTCGGGTGGCTGCTGAGCTGGTGATCGAAGCGCTCTCCCATGGCGTGAAGGACGAAGTGGTCCGTCGGCAGTAGTCTTTCCCGGCGGTGACGTGCGGGCGGCTTATGACCGGGCCCCGCTGGGCTGCGGGCGCTTGGTAAGAAAAGCTGGTGCAGAGATCGCTTGTGGATATTATGCGCCGCGCCTACCGATTGAAGCGGTGGGAAGGAAAACTCCACATGCGACTGCCTG
This sequence comes from uncultured Myxococcales bacterium, assembly GCA_937859535.1. Taxonomy (GTDB): domain Bacteria; phylum Myxococcota_A; class Polyangia; order Palsa-1104; family JAEUJZ01; genus JAEUKA01. Next base: position 10,403 of record CALLYL010000253.1, on the reverse strand, counting down.
GGCTTGACTCCTTGACGCTTTCCGGTTCCCGCGACCTCGGGGAGCGCTGTCGGAACGAGCTATGGAAGAAGCTGATGTCGCTGGTGGTGGAGGCCGTCAATCAGCGCGGCATCTGTGCGGTCGAAATGGCTCAGCTTGCCGAGCTTCCCCCGTCCGAAGTCGAGTCGATGCGCGACCGCTGTAGCTGTCCAAGCTGCTTCAGTCAGCGCGCCAACTAGCCCTTTCACCCCGCAATCCAATCGAACTCCACCCGGGCCGAGCGCAGGCTATGGAAGGCTAAGCGCAGCCTATGAAAGACTACATTCAGCTCATAAATGGCTAAGTGGATCTTATGAAAGCCGAAGAGCTGCTTATGAAAGATAGAGCGCAGCTTATCGAATACATAGTCGATGCTATCGAATAGTTGATTGATACGCTTCGCTGTCTAAATCGCCTATAAATTCGCTTGTTTGGGCTTGCCAGGGCGTAAGTACATCTTATCACTACACGGATTCCGGAAACGTGGTGGAGAGCCAGCCTTGCGATGGTGTGAGGATGGCTCGCTATTTGATAAGAGGAACCATGCCATGCCCAAGTCCGTTACCTCTGTGCCTAGCAACTTCGACGCTCAGCTCGATTCACTCACAAACCGCATCAGATCCGAGGGCTGGGACAAGAAGTTCAGCCTCGATCTCAAGCAACTTGATCTCGCACTGAAGACGCAGCGCAGTGATAAGCAGAAAGATTCCAAGCTGCGCCAGGATTATCAGGCATTCCATCGGCGGTTTACTTCGGGGCAGAGCGCACGCTACGCGATGTATATGCAGGCACTGACGATCCTGCGCGCCGCCCACCGCAATCAGCCGGACGTGCTCAAGTCGCTCGAAGGCTTCAAGCGCAAAAGCACGGCCCGCAAAAAGCCTATCACCAAGTAGTCGATGCAGCGGAAGGTGTTGGACCGGCTGCTGGGCCAGGCGCGGCGGATGTCGGAGGAGCGCAGCCTGGGATTAGATCGCGGGGAGCTGGACTCGGCTCGGGGCTTCGATGTGGTAGGTGAGCAGTAGCTCGCGGGTGGCTCGACCTGGCAGCTCCAGATCAAAGTGGGCGAAGCCGTCTTTGCCATCCCAGCGCATGCCGCTGGTCCGTTCGACGCTGACCTCGACCTCACGAATCTCGCTGACCGGGACGCGCTCGGTGACGAGCAGCTTGCGCGAAGCACCACTTAAGTTGCTGACGAACAGCTTGACGGTGCGGGCGATGCGCTGCGTGCCGGTGAGGGCGGCTTGCTCACGTTCCTCGCTGACTTGACGGCGCACGCGGAGCCCATCATCAGGACCGAAACCCAGCTCGAATGGCTCGCCGCGACCAATGAAGCTGATCCTGCCGCGACCACACAACTCGCTGCCTCGGGATAGCACCACGGGACCAGCAAGCAGCGGTCGTGCCCCAACGAGCGTGGCGGTGGTGCGGAGGTGCGCCGCCATGCTGCGCTCTGGGAAGACCACTCGCTCGACCTGCGCAGGCATCGTGACTTGCGCAATCTCGATTCGAGTCGGTTGTCCTGTCGACAAGATGGTGACCGGGCGGCTCGACTCGAACGTGAGCGGCTCACCGCCGTCATCGACGCCGGGCATTTCTTCGATCTTCTGGCCGCCGCGACCTAGCCCAGCCAAGGCGATGCTCTGCTCGCGGGCTTCGACGACGACGGTGCGACGCTCGGCATCGGTCTTGCGACGCAGGCGGAGCTGGTCTTCGCTGAGCAAGGGGGGCGAGGCATGTTGAGCGGGGCGTGCCGTCGAAAAGCGACATGGGACGTTTGCCCATTCTTCACCGCTGCGCTGCCATACCACCGCTGAGGTCACCATCGTCAGGCTGTGGGTGCCGTCGGGATTGCTGTGAAGCCGCGCCAGGTGCTCGGGCCGCCACAAGGCGCACGGCGTGATGTAGGTGACTTCGAGCGATATCTCGGTCGGATTGGGTACCTCGATCTGCACATCGATCGTAGATTCTCGACGGGGCCGAAGCCTCCGTGCCGCTTGATAGCGAAGCTGTGCCCGTTTTTCGTCGAGTCTTGAATCCGCTAGCTCTCGCTGGGCTGCGCTTTGTTGGTCGAGCGCTTGCTCTTGGGCATCGAGGAGCTGTCCGAGTGCGCTACGCCAGCCAGTAAGCTCTGTCGCAGCTCCGCGTGGCACTCTGCCCAGGGCGACAATCCACGCCAGCACCAGTGCCGCGCAGCGACCTTCGTGCACCTGCGCGACCTCCAGTGTTCGTTCGGCAAGGACTCGTCGTGAAAGCGCCTTCTTTTGGTCGCTTTCGCTGTCGCGTAGCTCGCTTTCCGAACCGGTCGACGTTTCATGGGTGCGGCGGGTCACCTGAGCCGACAACAGTTTGGCCGCGCCCTGGAGCATCGGCAGTACGCTTTGATCATCGACGAGAGGCGTCACTCCACGGAGGCTTAGCAGCACCGTCCCTGCTGGGACTGTCGCTTGCGTCGCTCGGACCACCTCGGCACGGTCCTCGAAGAAGGTGACTCGCAGCGGCTTGGTGTCGAGTTCGAGTCGCTGTCCTTCCATCGGTTGGTTATGGTTAGTCACGACGGTTGCCTCCGATGATCTCGTTTTTGGCCGAGAAGCTGAGCCGATACTGGTATTCGATCTTGGTCTTGCCAGCGGCGGGGAGCTGAACTCGCCACTTCATGCCACGTCGAATCGGGGCTCCGCGCTCTGCCTGATCGTACGGCGTATGGGCGGGCTTTTCTGCAATCAGCTCGACGGTGAGCGACTTGTCTTCGCTGACCGGCATGCGATCGAGCACATCGATCTGAATCGGCTGTCCCAGCGAGGACGAGATCTCGATGGTGACGGTATGGGTCATGGCGGTTGTGCCACCGAGTAGTCCGGCGCTCTCTTCTTCGGCGCGGACGTTGCGGGCGACTCGGACACGCTCCTCGACGCCCATCCCAATGCGCAGGCTGCCCCCACGGTCGACGTGGCTGATGGCATCGGTGGTGAGCAGTCCACCATCGACATAGACATCGACGGGACCACTCAGCAACGGAGCCTGACAGGGATTGGTTAGCTCAGCCTCGCGGTAGACATCGGCTCGCTCACGCGGGACAGTGATCAGCCGGAGCTGAGGTGTTCCATCGGCGCACAGGACGGCGACTCGGTGGAGCTTGCCATCTGACGGAATCTTGAGCAGACCCTCGGCATCGTAGCGGTGGTCGAACTGCCCACGAGACGAAAGCGGGTCGACCAGCCCACTCGGCGGGGACAGCTTTTCGAGGGTTCGCACCGCCTGCTGAATCTTGTTGTGCGTTTGGTCATCGCTCCGGCGCTTGAGTCGGCCTCGGAAGACCTGGTCTTCAGGACCGCCAAGTTGCAGTTGGTCGAAGTCGAGCCAGTCATCTTGCGGTTCGATCCCTTCGGGTACAGGCTTCGCTTCCAGCGGAGGCAATCCGCCGAGGTTGTCCGCAAATGGACCGCCTTCGCCGTCATAGCTGCCCTGACCACCACCACCGGCTGACTCGCTCAAGCTGCGCTGTCGCTTGGACTCCTTGGCCTTGGCCTGCGGTGGGCCACCGGGCGCGCCGCTGCGATACATTGCGGCCGACTGCGCACGCATCGGGGCTGGCGGCGGTCCGGACCCTGGCGCTGGCATCGATGGATCCGCCATCGACATCATCGCGGGCGGTGGTGGTGGCGAAAAGCCGAGTAGCTCCATGGGAGAAGGGAGCCCGCCTTTTTTGCTCAGCTCCGCTTCGGCGCTTTCGGCGCGGGTTGCCCAGGTTGGCTCATCACTCAGGCTGTCGTCAAAGTTGAGCGCATCGGTCGGTGGAGTTCGCTCTGGCATGGACGCCGACAGGTTGCTTGGCTCGGTTAGCAAGCCGTCCGGCGGGGTTTGTCCACCGACGAAGCCGCGATCGTAGCCAACAAACAGACGATCCAGCCCTTCTGGGGCCGGACGGTAGCCGCTTCTTGGGACGGGCTGGGCTCGGCCAAAACGCAGCGAGGGCAGCTCCGGCAACCGGGCATCGAAGATCAGGTCGGCGGTCGATAGCGACAAGCGAACCCCATTCCAGTCTTCGCCACTGATCTGGGCGACGTGGGCTTCCACGGCCCAGGTGGCGCGCTTGCCACCGTCGAGCAGACGCAGCGTATAAGACGGAAAGAAGCGGGCCGCCGGTACCACATACGATACGTAGAGGTTCGCGATGGCCCCGCTGCCGCTGACCCGCACGGTGACCCGGCGAGTGGGCTGGCTGCGACCCTGCCGTTCGCTCGATGGAGCTTGGCTGTGCCGTAGCTCGGCGGCGGCTTTTTCGTGGGCCAAGTCAGCCAGCTTCTGTTCAAGCTGCTGTTGCTTTTCACCGAGCTGTCGCTGCACTTCGGACAATAGTCCTGCGGTGGCAATGGCGTCGGCAATGCGCTCATCGACCTTGTCCACCAGCGACGTCGTTCGCAGCGCTGGGTCGGGAAACTGCTTGGCGAGCCGTTGCCTTTGCGATGAGAGTCGTTCGATCTCCGACTGGACCCGATCCATGCGTAGCTTCAGGTCGTCGAGCTTGCTTTGACTCGGTCCCTGTTGCACTGGGCTTGATGGGGGCACCAGCACCGCATCAACCAGCAGCACGCTGCGTCGACCCGGCTCAAGCTGAGCCCGGAAGCTACCTGGCTCGGAGCGCGCCGTTACATCGGTAATCACCAAGTCGACATCACCATCGGGTAGTGGCGACGAAGCGGGTAGCTCGACGCGCCGAGTGACGATGGCTCCACGGGCGTGGACGGTCACTTGGCAGACCTGACTTACGCAAACAATCTGCACGACTCCCCCTTGTATGGCCCCGGCTGACCTTGCTGGCAGAGGCCAAGAGAAGCGATTTTATCGCGCTACCGGCCCCAGACCTAGCAGGAAGTACCTCCGCTCTTGTTTGACTGCCCGACCTTGACCTATGGTCCGGCTTTCTGCGGTCCACCCACCGGCAACCGAGAGAGGAACAGCCATGAGCAGCAAGCGCGGTAGCATTGGAATTTCCAGGCGACGGGCCCTTCGGCATTTGGGCGTGTCACTATCGGCATTGACCGTCGGTTGTGTCAGCAGCGCGAGCGACATCCTGCCGTTGCCGAGCGAAGACGTTCCCGACCTCGGGGGAGACGTGCCCGACCTGACCACGCCGCCTGACCTGTCCGAGATCCTGCCGTCCACCCCCAAGGAACTGCTCGCGGGCATCGATGCGGTGGTGGTGTTGATGATGGAAAATCGCTCGTTTGACCATTACTTGGGGACGCTGACCCAAGACACGCGCTATCCGGGCAAGCGACGGCCTGACGGGCTCACCTTCAGCGAGTCCAACCCGGACGGCAAAGGCAACCTGGTCAAGGTCGCCAAGCTCTTAAACTACGAACCCAAAGATCCGCCGCACGGCTGGGATTCTTGCCACACCCAGTTTGGCGGCGGCAAAAACGACGGCTTTGTGAAGGAATACATCGCTCGTCACGGCGACAAGTACGGTCCCGACGTGATGGGTTACTACGACCGCAGCCAGCTTCCTTATTACTACGCACTGGCTGACCACTTCACGCTCTGCGACCGCTGGTTTGCGTCGGTGATGGGTCCAACCTGGCCGAACCGCTTCTATCTGCACGCCGGATCGTCGGGTGGCAAGAAGGACAATACTGGCTTCACCAGCGGGGGCCCGACGACACTGTGGGAGCGCATGAAGCAGCGCGGCTTTGTCGGAAAAAACTACATGGTGGGCCCGGCTGCTTGGTACTGGGGGGCCTATCCCGGCAAGCTCCTGAGCAGCAATCCGACGGCCAAGATTGCGGAGTTTTTCAAAGACTGCAAAGACGGGACGCTGCCGCCGTTTTCGATCATCGACCCTGACTTTCTTACCAACGACGACCATCCGAGCCACAGTGTCCAGCTTGGGCAGGCACTGATGGCGACGCTGATTTCGGCGGTGATGCAAAGTCCGCAGTGGTCGCGGACGTTGTTTGTGATCACCTACGACGAGCACGGTGGGTTTTACGACCATGTTGCGCCGCCGAAGATGGCCGATGATCTGGCGGACTTTGCGCAGGTTGGGTTTCGGGTGCCGACGCTGCTGATTGGCCCGACGGTGCGCCAGGGCTTTGTGGACTCGACGGTGTACGACCACTCCTCGGTGGGAGCGACGCTGCGGACTCGCTTTGGCATCGAGAACACCTCGAAGCGGATGGCTGCGGCGTTGGACATTTCGGCGGCGATTGATCCAAAGCTGGCCAAAAACCCGGCTCCGCCACCCGCCGATCTACCGCGCTTGTCGATTCGGATGAGCGACCTGACCGCTTCGCTTGGCTTCGATAGCCAGCCCGAGCTGACCGCTGCGGTCCAAGGCATGCCCCGCCACCTGATTGCGCCGCTCATCGATTCGCGCAGCAACCTAGAGCGCACGCTGTCCTGGTTGCGGTACGGCGAAGCGCTCGGTGCCGTAACAATTCGCGACTAGCGCGGCGGTATCCTTTGCCGCTGCTTTGGTTTATGCTGGTCTGGTTTTCCTAAGTGTGGGGGACACATGCGCTGGTTAGTGCGCGGGGATATAGACGGGTTTTTCGGCCTCGCGCTCGATAACCTGGTTCAGCTTCTGCTCATCAACACTCTCTGCAAGTACGTCCTGGAGCTGCCTGATGCGCTGCTCTACGGGCGGATCCTGCCGGGGGCTGCGGTGTCGCTTCTGCTCGGAAACATCTTCTATTCGCGACAAGCGCTGAAGCTGGCAAAAGAGACGGGGCGCGACGATGTCTGTGCGCTCCCTTACGGAATCAACACGGTTTCGCTGCTTTCGTATGTGTTTTTGGTGATGCTGCCGACCAAGATCAGCGCACAGGCGGCGGGCCATCCAGACCCATCGCTGCTGGCTTGGCATGCGGGGCTTGCGGCTTGTCTGGGCTCGGGAGTGATCACGCTGCTCGGGTCGCTGTTTGCTGAAAAGGTCCGGCGGGCGACTCCTCGGGCGGCGCTGCTGTCCACGCTGTCGGGGATTGCGCTCGGCTTTATCTCGCTTGGCTTTTTGTTTCGGACGTTCGCGCATCCGATTGTGGGTCTGGCGACGCTCGCGATTGTGCTTTTGACCTACTTTGGACGGGTCAAGTTCAAGGGCGGGCTGCCGGGAGGCTTGGTGGCGGTCGGGATTGGCACGGCGCTCGCGTGGGCCACGAAGCTGGCACCGGTCGGACAGCCGATGGCCAAGCTGGGCTTGCACCTGCCAATCCCGGTGTTTGGCGACTTGTTTCCGGCGCTCGGCCAGGGTCTGCTCTGGCGCTTCTTGCCGGTCGTGGTGCCGATTGCGTTGTTTGATCTGATCGGCTCACTGCAAAATATCGAGTCTGCCGAGGCTGCGGGCGATTCGTATCCGACGCGGCCCTCGCTGGCAGCGAACGGGATGGGCGCGATTGCCGCTGCGCTGTTTGGCTCGTGCTTCCCGACGACGATTTACATTGGTCATCCGGGCTGGAAGGCGCTGGGGGCGCGGGCCGGGTACTCGATTCTAAATGGCGCGTTTGTGACGCTGGTTTGCCTGACCGGCACGCTTGGCTACATCGCTTGGGCGGTGCCGATCGACGCGGGTATGGCGATCGTGTTGTGGATTGGCATCGTCATCACCGCGCAGTCGTTCCAGGCGACGCCAAAGGAACATGCTCCGGCGGTGGTGCTTGGAATTCTGCCAGGGGTGGCCGCGTGGGGATCGCTGCTTGCCAAGACCGGTCTGCGGATCGGTGGCTATGGCAGCCCCGGAGGTCCGCAGTTTTCGGACAAGCTCTACGGCGCGTTTCACGCCACCGACACCTTCATCGAGGGTGCCTTCGCGCTGGAGCAGGGCTTCATCTTTACGTCGATGCTGCTTGCTGCCGCCACGGTCGAAGTCATCGAGCGTCGCTTCGAGCGCGCCAGCATGTGGTGCCTGGCTGGCTCGGCGGTGAGTGCCACCGGCCTGATTCACTCGTACAGCTTTGGCCCTGCCGATACCGTGATCAAGCTCGCGCCTGCCTGGCCGTTCGTCGGCGCGTACTTTGCGATGGCGGTGATCTTCATGGTGGCCCGCAAGGTCACGGTGCCAACGGACGGCCCCGGCCACTAGTTCCCGAGCCATCGGAGTACGGCGCGGGGATGACCCGGAGTTCGAGGACCACACGGGTGCCGCCGCTCTTGCGGTTGAGCAGGCGGATGCGACCCCCGGCTTCGTCAATGATCTGCTTGCTGATGGCGAGTCCAAGGCCGGTGCCTCGGGTCTTGGTCGAAAAGAACGGATCGAAGACGCGTCGTCTGACGGCAGGGTTGATGCCTGAACCGCTGTCGGCGATGGTGATGAGCACGGGTCGCTCGTGATGCTTGGCGCTGCGCTGACGACGGACGGTGCATTCGATGATCGAGCGCGAGTCGCCACTACCCGGCGAGGCTGCTTCACAGGCATTGATCAGCACGTTCCACAGCACTTGGCGAAGCTGATCTCCATCGATGAGCGCGGAGATTCCATCGGCGGGCAGGGACTCTGGCACATCCAGTCTCAGGGTCAGCCCGTGGGCTTTGCCGCGCAGCAGATCGAGCACTTCCCGCAGCACGGCCACGACGTCAGTGCGCTGGACGGTGGCGCGGGTCGGTTTGGCAAAGCGGAGCACGTTTTGCAAGATCCGATCGAGTCGCTGGACCTCGTTGCCAATCGCCACCGCCTCGGTCCGGACGGCGCTGTCCGTGGGTAGCTCCTCTGCGATGACTTGCGCGGCGGCACCGATCGACACCAGCGGATTGCGGACCTCGTGAGCAATTCGTGCCGCCATTTCACCGAGTGCCGACAGTCGTTCCGTCTGAAGCAGGCGCAGCCGCAGCCGCTGCCGTTCGGCATCATCGCGCTTGCGCTCGGTCTGATCGTGGATGCGGAACACCGCGCCTGCTGCCAGACCACTGTCATCGCCGAGCAGCAGCGCCGAGACGTGACCCAAAAATCGACCCTGACGTTTCTGCTCGGAGTGGCGATGGATGCGAAGCTCTGCTTCGGCAAAACCGGTATGTGGCAGCCGTGCCAGCAGATCCTGAAGCTGCTGCCGAGCGTGAGGCGTCGCCGCCAATTCCAGCACCGGACGGCCACAGAGCTGGTCGGGCGGCAAGCCGAGCACCTGCTGGCTGGCGTCGTTGACCTGCTGAATCACGGCCCGCGCATCGAGCGTCAGGATGGCATCACCAACGGAGCGCATTACCTTGGCGAGTCGCTCTTTGGCCAGTAGGCTTTCCCGACGAACTTGCTGGCTCCAACTGAGATCCTCGACGGCAGCGGCCACCAGTAGCCCGGCTCCGCTGGTCTCTACCACACAGCGTGGCAGCGAGATTTTGCGCAGGGTCACCCGCAGCGGCCACGGCATCGTGATCTCGGCGACCACACTTGGCCGATTCGATGACACCGACAGCACCACCGACTCGCCCGCGAGTAGCCGTTCGCCGAGGTCTGGACTACACAAAAGGTCTGCGGACGGGAGGCGCAGGACTTGATGGAGCGGCTGCCCCTGAATCGGCATGTCTTGGCAGATGAGCTGGCTACCGTCGCTGGAAAGCTCGCAGGTCCACAAAAGCGGTGGCGGTACGGCCAGGGCTCCGAGCTGTTCCAGGCGCAGCGCCGTGTTTTGTAGGGCGTCTGATTCCAGCTCGGCACCGACGCGCTCGGCATAAGAGATGAGCAGGTCGCGCTCGTTGCCAGTGAAGGCGGCGCTACCAGGACGATCGACGAGCATCACCCCGAGCGGACGAATCCTGCCGAGCACTGGCACCACCGCGAACGAGCGAGGTCCGGCGATGGAGTGGATGGCTTCGATGATCTCCGGGGGCAGCGCGCCGCCCGCTAGGTCGGCCACATCCGTCGACAGTAGCACCCGTTCTTCGCGCAGGGCTCGGACGAGCAAGCTCCGCTCGAGGTTGAGCGGAATGTGCAGGCCACCAATCTGAAAACCAAGCGCGTGCTCGACCTGAATCAGATCGCCCGCCGAGCGCGGGTTGACCGCGACCGCCATCCGCAGGGTCTGCCGATCCTCATCGAGCAGCGCAAGACTGGCGCTGTTGCAGGGCAGGGTCTGCGCGACGGCATATAGAATGGCTTGAAGCGACTTGAGCGCCGACGTGGTCTCCGACACGGGCTGGAGCATCGTCAGCCGAGCGAGCGCTGTCAATCCAATCAGCGCGGTAAGTAATCGAGGAGTCCTAGGCGCGAAAGCAGCAGCTCCGTCGGAATGCGCAAGCGGCCTTCAGGCAGCGGCGGAGGCTCATCGGCGTGGTGCTGGGCTGAGACGGGCCTGGGCACGGCTGGGTTGATGAGGAGGGACGCAGGCAGCAGACCGGCCGGACAGACCACCGAACACGCTCCGCAGCCGGTACATCCTGACAGTCCTCCGGAAGGGAGC
>CALLYL010000252.1 GCA_937859535.1 uncultured Myxococcales bacterium | reverse complement strand
TGCGCCATCAAATCCCACAATCCCCAATGCCGCATCCTGACCGTACGCCGTCGGAGGCTGTCCCCCGCTAGCCTCGGCCCATCGTCCCGGCATGCCCCCGTAGCCGAAGCCCTCGCCGGGCGACTCTCCACCGAGTACCGCACCACCTGGCACGACGGCAAACCCGCCGCCCTGCTGCGTCAGTACCTGACTCAGCGGCACATTCTGCCCGCTGATCTGCCCGAATAGCTCGATCGTGCGAAACCCCGACGGCATCCCGTCGGCACCGCCACCGCTCGCCCCGGCCTTGAGCTTTTCGATCTCGGCCCGTGCCTTGGCCAGCTCGGCTTGTTGTCGTGCTTTCCTGACTTCTGCCTCGATCTTTCGCTTCTCGGCCTCGAGTGCCTTTCGCGTCTTGCGCTCTTCCTCTTCCATCTCGCGGTCGGCTTGCTCTTCCTCGGCCTTCGAGGCTGCCTCGTCGGCCTCTCGCTTGGCCTTGTCGGCGGCCTCTTTCTTCTGCCGCTGGATCTGCTCGTATTGGCCCGCATCTTCGACTTTGAACACCAAGCGGAAAGGCTGATTGCCTTTTAGCTCGACGCCCACCGGGGCCAGCCACACCCGCCCATCTTCGTCATTGGTAATCCGCACATATTCGGGCGTCCAGTCCGGCGAAGCCCCTGACCCGTCTTGTTTGAGCGTTCCCGTCTGCAAATTACCTAGATCGGCAGTTTCGATCGTGCCGTGGTTTGTGTCGCCTTTCTCCCAATCGTTCACCGCGTCGGGATCGTTTAACTCGATTTCCTGCATTGCCGCTTTATCGCCCCGCAGGGAAATAAGAATGTTGGCGTCCGTCCCTGCGTACCACGTCGCAGCCGTTTTGATATCCCATCTGTAATGCACGATGGCCCCCCTTTCGCTTGTTGCGCGCAATCACTGCCGCGCTCGGTCCTTTCCTTTGTCGGAATAGACCGAGGTTTCGACATTTGCCATAAATAGCTATTTGCGAGTGGTTTTGCATGGTCCTTGCCTTATTTGGTAATCCGCTTGGCTTTTGCTGGCTGCACGCGCCTTGCCGGGGCTGCCGCGTTGCTGATGGCGGCGCGCTCGTCCGTCTTGGCGTCCTCTCCGTCGATGCGCTCGGCCTTGGCCTCGCTGATGCGCTTCGCATCCGTCGTCGGTCCAGCCAGGATTTTCGCGATCTCATCCTCGGACCATCCCCTCTCACGCAAAAGCGTGGCGGTGATCTCTCGATCCGTGGTCACGATCCGGGTTGGCTCGCGCTTGACTGGCGCTGTCTCTCTCGGTGGACTCTCGACCAGAATCTCGTCACCGTCGGGCGTGCGAAACCGCTGGACCTCGCGCCAACCACCGCTCGGCAAGCGTTCCGCACGCGGTACAAAGTCGTGCTCGTCGAACTTCCGCGCCGTGGACTTCTTCGGCGGTTTCGCGGATTCCTTGGGTGCTTCGTCTTCGTCCAGCTCAACGCCCGCCGCCGACAAAATCTGACCCAGCCCGCCGCCCGCTTCATCCATGCCCGTGCCGGACTCGGGACTAATCGCCTTTACGACGCCTTTTAGCAGGCCACCCGCGCCTTTTGCGCCTTTCTTGTAATCGAAATCATCAAACATTGTTTTGGTTCCTTCGCTTGGGAAGTATCAGCAGCGGATCAAGCGCATCTCCGTATTTCCCATTGATTGCGTCACTGCGCCGGATCTCAAAGTGCAGGTGGGGTGCGCCGTTGGGATTTTCACCAAGAAAGCCGACCAGCCCACCGCGCCGGATTTGTTGATTGACTTGGATCAAGACTTCGCCCATATGCAGATAGCGACATAGCAGCGAGCCGCAAAGCACATCGACCCACAGCCCGGCGCGACGCTTGCCCGACTCGGTACTGCGTCGACCGTCGACGATGCGCACGACCCGCCCGGCCTGCGCGGCGAGGATCGGCGTAGACGCTGGCGCAAACAGGTCGATCCCATAGTGTGGGCGTCCGCTGCCGTCGCGGTCGGCTAGCACCGACTGCCCGACGCTGCGCAAGCTGACGAGCGCGATCGGCCAGGCCCACGGCTCGGGGGACAGGTCAAAGCGGTCAAGGCCGCTCACGTCCAAAACTCCACGCCATCGACGATGCCCACCACGCGATGACCCTTCGCCGCCCAGCGTGCCCGAATCCCGGCAGCGTCGGACTTATACGCCAGAAGCCGCGACTCTTGCGCCGTCAGTGCTTCGCCGTGTGCCCGCTTGACTCTCGCTCGCTCGGCGACGGCGAACGCTCGATCCTGCTGGGCTGGCTCGAAGAAGCGGCGCGCACCGGGAAGGCGCGACGGCGGCAGCTCGGCCAGAAAGCGGGCGGCGTAGTCCCGTGTGGCTCGCGTCGGCGGCTCGATGGTTGCCACGGGTCGCCCGTCCGTCTGCGGCCCGTAGCCCATCCCGGCGGTGATCTGAGCCCACAGCGAAAGGCGGCCCGCGCTGCGGATTTGGGTCCAAATCTGTTCAAGCCAGAGCGCGACGCTGCCCGACGGGTTTTCACTCGCCAGCATGCGCGCAATCGCTTCCTCGTCGCGGGCGGTTCCTGACAGCGAAACCATCACAGGTGCGCGACGGCCCCCCGACAGAACCGCCAGAAGACCCACGGCCCCGACCAACGACACACCGCCGACGGCGGCAATGGCTGACGCTTTCACTTTCTCCCCCTGTCCGATGAAAGCCCTACGGCAACCACGCCCACGGATAGCGCCAGCGCTGCACCAATGGCAACCACAGGCCCGACGGGAAAGCCGCTCGCTGCTGACGCCGCCCGTCGTGCGCCTTGGGTTTGCAGCGCGCCCGCGAGGAGCGGCACCGCCCCCGATTTGTCATCGGTGGCGCTCGGCTGCTTCGGCTCGGGACGGCTGCGCCGACGCAAGTGCTCGCCGACGGTGCGATCCCAAGTCGTGCGCATCCATTCCGGCGGCGGGAAGCGCTTCAGCAAGCGGCCTTCCGTCGCCTTGAATAGCTTATGCAGCACCACAAACTCGAGGACCATCATCCCGCCTTGGGCAAGCCCCGTCGCGAAGTGCTGCGCGGCGCGCTCGAGGTCGCTGTCGTCCTTGGCGTCGTAGGCCGTCTTGAGCCACTCTTTGAGCGGCGTATAAATCTCGGTGATGCGGTCGTAAAACTCGCGCACGCCGAGATACAGCAGGATCGCGCTCACGGCTGCACCGACGGGGCCACCGATGATCGCCGAGAGCATCCAACCGCCCAAGATGATGCACAGCGCCCAGAGGTTTTCGACGGTAACGACCTTTACAAACGCATCATAAGCCGCGTCGTCGAGGTGCTTTACGCTACGCAGCATTGACAGCGCCAGACGCGCCGCAAACGCGGTGATGTGCTTCGCGCCGCTTGTGATCGGGCTGTCTGCCTCGAAACCCCGATAGTAAATCTCCATGGTGCTACCTCTTGCCGCCTAGAAACCGCTCGACATCGGCACGGGGCCAGCCGAGAAAGATCAAGTACGCCGTCGCTGTTTCCTCGCGTTCCGCAAGCGGGCTACCCGGTCGCCAGTCCGGCGACGGCTCGACGCTCGACGCTTCGACCTTGCTCGGATCTCTCGGCGGCGTCGGTTTGTTTGCCGTCATCGCGGGTTTCTTTGGCGGCTGCTCTGTCTCGGGCAAGTCACGCCCGATCACCTCGGCTGCCACTCGGAAGGCCCGGCTCTGCACAACCTGCCGCACGAGGGGAAGACCCACGGCGCGCACCGCTTCGAGGAAGCGTAAGGCCGCCTCGGCGGTTTCCTCGGGTGTCGTCGCGTCGCGGCTCGCCTGTACGAGCGGCGCAAGCTGCCCCGCGAATAGGTCAAGCTGTCCCCAGAACGACGGCACGCCCGACCCTGACAGCACCGCCGACAGCGCCGCCCGGTTCCGCTCGGTTCGGCTCAACTCCCACGATGCCAGCACGACGGCCAGACCCCACAGCCGCAGCGGCGGCAAAATTTCCCGCAGGCGGGGCGCGATGTCGTCGCCAAGCGCGGCTCGGCTATCGAGTGCTGCGCGAATCGCTCGGGCCATCCGTCGCGCCAGGTCGAGAAGCTGCGCTCTCACTTTTTGCCCTCAACTTGCTTTTGCAGCTCGGCGATCTTGTTCATCAGCGCGCTCTTTTCCGCTTCGGCTTCCTGCTGTTCATCAACAGAGTTGGCCAAGTGATAGCGGATAGCGCGCAGCATATTGGCCGTTCCGAGATTCAGCAGCAGGAATGATGCCCGGTGGGTGATATCGCGCCCGAGTGATAGCGTCATTTGCCGCTTTGAGCGTGTAAACAGCTCAATCATCCACACCGCAGCCCCGATGATGCTTTGCGGCATCGACTGGTAAAGCCCGATGTGCTTGGCAAAGTGGCCTTCCTTTCCCTCGGTGCGCTGGCTCCACTCGCCGAGCGCCCGCGCCGCCAGTCCAAACAGCTCGTTTAGTCCCTGCCCGACCACCGTGGCGGACACGCCAACGACGGCAGCGCGGGAGGTGCTGTTTTGATCGCCCACGTCGGCGATGATGCGTGCGACCTGCTTTTTGCCTCGGGCCACCAGCTCGCCGGTCTTGTTGAGTTCGGACGCGAGATCCTTTGTCATCTGGCGGGTTTGCCGCCGCTCCGCCCGCAGTGCGGCAAGCTCTGTGCTCGTCTCTTTTGCTTTTTTTGCCATCGTGCCCCCCGTGTGTTTATTGCGTCAGCCCCAGCGCATTCTCGAGTGCGGTCTGCGGGCTGATGACTTCCCCAGGAAATAGCGCAGTTTGATTGACCGGATTTCGCGCTGCATATCCGGCGTATTGCTTAGCGAAGGCTGCAAAGCGTGTCGGCTTGCGCTGTGTTTCAAACAAAAGAGATAAGAGCTTTTCCGCTGTTGGATTGCCGAGTACGGCGGGCTTTCCAAACATCGAGCCTTGACGCAGAAACTCGCCGACCGACTCGAGGCCACGTCCTCGCAGGTCGGCCAGGTCTTTCGCTGCGGCGTACAGCGGCCCGCGCAAGTCCCAGGCATCCCCCGACGCTGCCGCCGACAAGATCCACGGTGCGCCACGGGCCAGCATGCCGACGATCGCCGGGCCGAGCCGTTCGAGTAGTTCCGCGTCGGGAACGATCGCAGCGGTTAGCAGCCGCTCGACGAAGCGCTTTCCGTCCTCGCTGAAGCTGCCGCCGTCGGGCAGCACAAAGCGCGAACTGTTGCGCTCGGTGAGGATGGAAGCCCGTCGGAGCGCTTCCATCAGGGTGCGGCTTGCTCGGCTGCCCAAGTAATCCGCCAGCGATGTTTGACCGTCCGACAGCACAACCGACAGGATCTCGAGTACCTCGTCGGTTAGGCGGCGAGACTCGGCCACCGACTCGGCCCGCACGCCGAGCCCTTGCGTTAGCGGGATGTTGAGCAGACGGACCAACTCTTGCGCGGCCCGCTTGTATTGCGGCGCGTCAGGTGGGTGCATCGCGACGACCCGCACGACGACGGGATCGGCCAGCTTGGCGACGGCTTCCCGATTGAAACCAAACTGCCCCGCATGGTCTAGCAAGTAGTCTTTCGCAGCGATGCCGCCCTGGTGATAGTGAAGCTGCAAGGCTTGCGTGCGCCCGTTGCCACCGAGCACCACGCCTTGCGGCGTGACGACAGGCAGCCCGTCGATCGCCCCCGGCGCGCCGTTGAAAATCAGCTCGGGGATCAAGTTCTGCGCCGTCGAGAGGACTTTCATTTGCTCGGCGCGGTCGCGGTGATATTCGCGCTCCTGCACGTCGTCTGGGTAGTCGTCGCGACGAACAAAGCCGCGCCGCGCATCGTGCGACGGAATCAGCCGATCGGCACTGGTCAGGCAGTAGCGCGCCGACTGCGGGAGCGGTGCCCCACGCGATGACGCAAGCACCAGCGTTGCCGGAAGGCCACAGGAAGCGCCCTCAAGGCCCAGGCTGCACGCGGCCTGCTCGGGCGGGCAGCTCGCTTTCTGGCCGGTCTTCTGAGTCGTGGATGACTGGCGCACCGGGCGGACGCTGGACCACTCTCCGGCCCGCACGCCGTGCCGCGTCAGCTCGCCCAGCTCGGCCCGCAGCTCGTCCAGCTCGAAACCAAGGCGAGCGGCGTGGCGACGCTGCTCGCGTGCCTTGTCGCGCAGCTCGGCCCGCTTGGCGCTGTTTTTGGCGTGCTCGGCGCGAACCTCCGTCACTTCGGCTTTGGTCGTCGCTTCGCTGTGTTTGTCTTCGAGATTGCGCAGCTTCGCCGTCAGTCGCTCGACCTTGGGCGACTGCCGCAGCTCGTCGGCACCAAACGCGCTGCCCGGCGGGATGCCCTTCGGCGGCCTCGCTTCGCGGCTGTCCACATACGCGCCCGCGCTGGGCCGAATCACGCCCCCCGACGCACAGGTCATCGCGACGGCCTGCCGGGGCGTGTGCCCTAGCCGCCATTGCCAGGTGAAAAAATCAAGCAAGTTTTCGACGACGGCCCGCGTGATTCGGATGCTCGAATACGCCACCTGAAGCAGCGCGATCGCCGTCGCAAGCCACGCGCTTGGCACCTTGGCACCGGCCCGACTCGGGATGATTCCCCCCATCAGCGATTCCTCCCCAGGCGCGCATGCAGCGCCGCAAGCCCCCGGCTGACCGCTTGCTCGGTGGCATTGGCGATCTCTTGCCCGACTCGGTCGCCGACGTGGATCAAGAAGTCCGCCGAGCGGTCGATCAAGTCGTCGCGCAGCCGGTCGAAGCGAGACGGAACCGGCGCGACCACTTCCGACCCACAGCGCGGGCAGACGTTGCGACCCCCGGCGCGTGTCCGCACCGCAGCAAAGCAGCGAGGGCAAGGCGTCGCGCCCCTCTCGGCAGCCCACGCCGTGTAGGACGCTTCCCACTCGGCCCGCTGCGCTTCGTTGCTGAGCACGTCATAGGCGCGCTGAACGGCGGCAAAGCGCTCGGCACTGCCTCCACGATCGGGGTGTGCCTCGCGGGCTTTGGCACGGCGGGCCGCTTTGACCTCGTGCGGCGTGGCCGTCCGCTTCACGTCGAGCACGGCATAGTGATTCGTCATGGCCCCGCCCCCGCCGCTGCCAGCTCGTCGAGCGATAGCGAAGGCCCGTCGTAGTAAGGGGTCATCGCCCGCAGCATCGCGAGGAATCCGCGAAACATCGGCACCGACGAAGTAAACGCCAGCAAGTCAAAGTCCGTCATTCGGCGGACAAAACGCTTGATCGTCCGCCATGACTGGACGTGTGGATCTTGGCTGCGCAAGGCAAGCGCCGTGCTGCGAGCCGCTGCGCCTGGGTCGGTCGGAGTCGGCCCCGGCGGTGTGCTCTCGCCCACACTGGGTGCTGGCGGCGGTGGATCGTCTGGTTTGTCGCTGTCGCTTGCGCGCTCGCTCGACGCGCTAGGCGGCGCGCTGCTGGGCGTCGGTGTCGTATCGGTGACCGATGAAACAGGCGCAGACTCGACGACCGGCGAAACGGGCGGCGGCGTAGCCTTCACCGATTCGACGACCGGCGAAACGGGCGGCGGCGCGACTTTTACCGATTCCACGACTGGCGCAGCAGGCGGCGGAACGGCTGCCCGTTGCGCACTGAGCACTTGATGGAGAAGCTCGCGCAGCGAAGCCATTTCCGACTCGACACGCTCGGCGCGGGCGAGTGCTTGCGCAGCCTGTGCGGAGGCACTCTCGGTGGCACGCTGCGCGACCTGTTCCGCGATGCTGTTTACTTGCTCGGCGGTCTTTTGTGCGACTTTCTCGGCGGCCTCCTTCGCTTGGCGGATCACTTCGTCGGGTTCACTGCGCGGCGGCAAGGCGGGTCGCGGCGTGTCTGTAAGTTGCAGTGCTCGCGCACTCATGGCCGTTCTGCCCAAATCCCCGAGCGTGCGCAGAAGCTCTGTAGCCACTGGTGCCCACATCTCTTTTTCCGGTGTCGGATTGGCTGCTGATGCGATATTTTTGTCGAGTGATTCTTTCAGTTTATCAGTGATCGCTAACTGGATCTCATTGTGCTTTTGGCTAATCTTAGACAGCGCGAGGATTTGCCGCAGCATGTCCGATTTCATCGTGTCAAAAAGCTCATAATGTTCTGCAATGTGCTTGGATGTCTGCATTTTGCCAGCGAGCTTGTGCCGCTTTTTCTTCGTTTCCACATCCCCGGCAGCACTCATCAAAATCGCCAACGTGTCATCAAAACTCGTCGAAGCGTCTTCTGATTCTTCGCTGGAATCATCCTCTGATTGATCTGTGTCTGAGTCCGCGCTGTCGTCGGTCGGGTCATGTCGGGTCGCGGCGGACATTCCGATCTGGACTGTCGGCAGCGGGGACAGATAGATCGGCTTGCCACCTGCGTCGAGATAATGGATCTGGTAGGTGCCTGTGGGCACGCCCGCCGGACTCTCGAACCCTTTCCCGAGCTGGAAAAACTCGCGGCCCTGCGTCGCTTTTACAGGGTAATAAGTGTTTGTATCTGCACTAAAAAGCTTATACCCGATAGAGCCCTGCGGCGCGCTCTCCTTGATCTTCTGCTCGACGCTCCGACCCTTCGCTTTGATCTGTTCCTTCATGTCAACAAATCGTAGCGCAGCAAACACTATCGATCAAGACAATTTCAAATTGTGAGCATATCTACACAGAATCACCCATCGAAATGTGTGTCAGAATCCTTGTCACAATCCAAGTCTCGATCTGTGTCATATTCCAAATGCGACGAATAACGATTTCATCGTGATATCATGTGTTTATGAAATTGTCCGTGCGTCGCGTCGCGCTATCCGTAAAGATAGTGATTGATGCGTTGCGGAAGTTGTCGAAAGTCGATCGCGGACCTGAAGCACGCGAGCGTGCGCAAGTGGTGCTCGGATGACTGCCGGGGAGCTGGGCGACGTGAGCGGGCGCGGGCTCGCTTTGTGGAGTGGCGGCGGGCTAAGTTGTCGAGGAGAAGACCGGATCTAGAGCTGACGTTGCTCGAGCTGTCACCGATCGGGGCTTGGTATTACCGTCTAAGCTGTCCGGGGCTGGGTAATGGCAGCAAACGCTATTTTCCGGCGGGCAAGGGCTGGCGATTGCGGCTGTTTGTGCCGCCTGCGGTGCCGTGGGCGGGCTTCTATGATGTGGTGTTTTATGACGAGCATGGCGGGATCGTGGCGGAAGCATCGAGGGTGCCAGTCGTGCCGCAGAAGCTTGCACCGATTGGAAGCGGCGACCATCGGCGAGAGCTGAACGCCCAGCCGAGGCCACCGCGCCGCCCAAGCGCGCGCCGTCGGGTTGCACCGCCGTCAAAGCAGTCCAGCCGATCCACCGAGACGCCACGACCACAGAGCACGCCGGAAACGACACAGTCAACAATCCAACATCGGGAATGCGCATTTTGTAACGATTTACACATCTGCTCAGCGTCGGCAAGTAGGTCTAAAACTCCGTTAGATGACACGGACTTACGCGCCGAACGGGCGGGCGGGCCATCGCCTGACCCCGCCGAACCGCCGGAAGTCCCCCACCGAGCGCCAAACCAAAGCGGGAACCGCCCGAAGTGGTGGCCTCATCGTCGAGACGCCTTGCTGCG
>CALLYL010000251.1 GCA_937859535.1 uncultured Myxococcales bacterium | reverse complement strand
CGATAAGGATGACACCGACAAGGTGGCGCGCTATGTGGCGGAGGTTCGGGACTACGGAATCGAAGTGCTGCCGCCGTGCGTGAATCAGTCGCTGATGGACTTCTCGGTTGTGAAGGTCACACAGAAGCATCCAAAGTCTGGCATTCCAGTCGAAAAACAAGCGATTCGCTTCGGTCTATCGGCAGTCCGTGGCGTTGGGGAAGGTGCAGTCGAGTCTCTCCTGACCGCTCGCAATGAGAAGGGGGATTTTGCGTCTCTGTTCGCTCTGTGTGAGCGAGTCGATCTGCGGCGCATCAATAAGAAAGCGCTGGAGGCACTCATCAAAGGAGGGGCTCTTGATGGCATCGTGCCGGGACGGGCTTCAGCGATTGCGGCACTGGATTCTGCCGTCGACCGTGCGCAAAAAGCGCAGCGCGAAAAGGAAAGCGGACAGACCTCTTTGTTCAGTCTGTTAGGCGGTGGCGGGGCCTCCAAATCGGGCAACGAATTTGGACCGGCGCCGCCCTATCCGCAGGTGGCAGAGTGGACTCCCAAACAGAAGCTTGCGAACGAAAAGGAGTCTCTCGGCTTTTACATCAGCGGTCATCCCGTGGATCGCTATGCACCCGAGCTGCGCCGTGCCCGGGCGACCTCTGTTGCGGAACTTACGGACGAGAGCTTTGAAATTCCTAGAGGTCGTGACCGCGCCGACATACTGGCGGGCGGAGTGGTCAGTGATTTTCGCGAGCGACTCCTAAAGAGCGGAAATGGCAAAATGGCCTCGTTCCGCCTGGAAGATCAGAGCGGCAGCATCGAGGTAGTCTGTTTCTCGAAAGCCTTTGGGGAGTACGAAAACATCCTCAAATCCGATGAGCCGATCTTGGTCACAGGGCAGCTCATGAGCGACGGCGATGGCGAGTCACAGCAGCGCAAGATCAACATGAAGGAAGCGCAGCTCCTGTCGCAGATTCGGATGGAAAAGACGCAGAAGCTGACCCTGTCGGTGGTCGCCGATGAGCTGACCGCTGCAAAAGTCGAGTCCCTGAAAACCGTGATTGCGGCGCATCCGGGGCCGGTGCGCATCGCGGTGGTACTCCAGAAACCAGGCCGCTGGCGCGTCGAGGCGCAGCTCCCCGGTGACTACAAGATCCAGCCCACCGATGAACTACTCAGCCAGCTCGCCACCCTCTGCGGGGAGTCTGCGGTTCAGATTGGCTAGGGGGAGTCACAGCCCCTTAGTTCAAAATCGTCGAGTCGATGTTCCAAGTGGTGTTGAGGGGGCCGTAGCCGACGCCGAAGCGGCCGACGGGCTTTAGCTCGAAGAACACGGTGCCTTCGGCTTCGACAGGAACCGCGAGCGTGGGGCTCTTGCCGTTGAGCAGATCGGTCACAAAGCTGACCGCGACCTTTTGGAACACCGCCAGCGCCTGATTGAGGCCAAGGACAAAGGCGAGATCGAGCTGGACGTTGCCTCCAGCAGCGATCATCGACTTGCGCAGTTCTTGCTCGGCCTTGCCGGTGACGAGGTCGGTGATAAGAGACGGGATGCGCGATTGAAAGTCGTTGAGCGTGCGGATGTCGGTCTGGGTCGAAGTACAAGCACCGGGTTTGGCCTGACCCGTACACGTCGGATCGGCTGAGCCGCACATGCTCAGGCAGATCGCCCCCAGGGCCTCGCTCTGCTGGCCATCGAACAGGCGCAGCGCGAGCAGGACATCGAGTGCGGGCACCGGGGTGCTATTCGGATTGGTGATGGTCAAGTGGATGCCAAACTGAAAGGCGAGCTGGCTCGTGGGGGGCGGGGCACCGAGCGTCACCGTGCACAGAAGCCGCAGCACCGCGTCGGTAATGACCGTCGGGCAATAGTAGGCGGCAAGCTGAGTGATGCTGGGCCGTTTGGTCAGTGCCAGCGTCGAAGCCTGGACAGTGGGCGGGTTTTCGACATTCTGCTGAAGCGAATCCAGTAGCTCACAACTCGACAACGTACACAGCAGCGGAATCAAGAGCAGTGAAGCAAGCACAGGGAAGCGATGGGATCGGGCTGTCATGGGGGAACCTCCTTGGGGAAACCTGCGATCATTGATTTTCAGCAATTTCGATCCCTCTGACGAGCTACACACGCGGTTTCTTTCGGTCGGCAGCGCGTGCTATAGCCGCGCATCATGTCTTCTACCCCCGAGACGTCCGAGTCCACACTGCGGGTGGCACCGCCGATGGAGCCCAAGGAGCCGATCGTGGTCCCCACGCCGCCCGGCTTTCGCTTTGCGCCGTGTGTAAGCCTGAGTCCGATTGGTGTGCTACCGCCACTCGTCTACGAACCGACGCAGCATGCGATGCAGATCGCGCTGCCTAGCAAGCTGATGGGCAATTTCGAGCTGTTTCCGTGCGCCGAGGTGCTGGTCCACGAGGTGCCGGACCAGTCCGCCCTGCTCGTCTACGGGATGTGGCCGGGACCGGTGGCTGACTCCGCGATCGACAAGGTCAAATGGATGCTCGGGATCGACGAAGACCTCGGGCTGTTCCATCACCTGTGCGAGCGCGATCGCGATCTGAAGTGGGTGGCCGAGCACAAGGTCGGGCGGATGCTGCGCAGCCCCACGGTGTTCGAGGATCTGGTCAAGATCGTGATCGTCACCCAGCGTCGCAAGCAAGCGCGGGAGATCTGCGAAAAGTTGTGTACGGCATTCGGTCCACCCACGATGCTGGCACGGCATGGCTTTCCCGAAGCGTCGAAGCTGGCGAGCGCCAAGATGTCGGAGCTGGTCGATGATCTGGGGCTGGGACCGCTCGGCAAGATGATTTGGAAGCTATCGGTGTGCTGCGCGGAGGGTCGCCCCTCGCCCGAGACGCTGCGGCGGGTTCGTCCCTCGGTGACGGCGGCGCTGTGTGCGGATGACGAAGCGCTGTTCGACGATCTGGTGGGCGAGGAGCTGGCCTGGCAGGAGCGACTGACCGATCTGCTGCTCACCCTGCCCGGCTTTGGGATTCGCGCCGTGCCACCGATGCTGCGCCTGCTCGGTTGTCATGACCTGGTCGAGCTGCACCACGCTGCGCTCACGATGTTTGCCACGCGCTATCCGCCCCGTCGCAAACGCAAGAAGAAGGCAACGTCTCACGCACCCGAGCATGGCCACGCACACGACCATGACCACGATCACGAGGGCGAGTGCTCACAAGAGGTCGTGGAACGGATGCTCAAGCGCCTGGATGGCTTTGCGATCTATCGCAGCTTGGCTCAGTCGCTGCTGCTTTTGCCGCCGGAGCGCAGCGCATAGAGGTGTCGATCATCGCTGCCGACCAGGATTGCCTGGTCCTCGGCAAGCAGCGGTGAGCCGTCGATATCGGCCTCAAAAGGCACCTGCCACAGCAGTTGGCCATCGACCGTCAGCGCATACAGCCGATTGTCCCGCGAGCCGAACAACACTCTACCCTTGCGATCAATGATCGGGGCCGAGGCAATGCTGTCGCCGGTCTGGAACTTCCACAGCAGCGTGCCATCGCTGCGGATCGCGTAGAGCACTCCGTCGTACGAGCCCGCGAGGATGGTACCGTCGCTGCGAATCGCGGTCGCCGCCCGCATGGGTCCACCGGTGAGGATCGAGAACTTCACCACGCCCTCTCGCGAAACGGCATAGATCCGCTTGTCTTCACCGCCAAGATACGCGGTGCCGTCGGGGCCGATCGCTGGGGACTCGGCCAAATCGAGGGATAGCGCGAT
>CALLYL010000250.1 GCA_937859535.1 uncultured Myxococcales bacterium | reverse complement strand
TGACCGTGCAGCGCCAAGCGCCCGCCGATCCGATCGCTGCGCACGCTACCCAGCGGCCCATCGGTGCGAGCAAACAGGTACTGCAAGTCGACGTCCCAACCAAGGTGGTAGTGCGTATCACCGAGCAGTCGCAGCCCACCGCCTGCGAGCAAAGACGGCGTGTCACGCTGCACCAAAATGCTGCCCAAGACTCCCAGCTCGATGCCGAGCGGCGGCAACGGCTGCTTGAGCTTTTCCTCGACGCGACCGCTCCAGGCCTGCACCACCGTTGTTGGCGGCGGCGGTTTGGGCAAAGACGGATCGGTGTGCTGTTCGAGTAGTAGCTCAGCGAAGCTGGCAAACAGCAGCTCCGAGATCGCCACCGCCAGCAGCCGCGCCCGCACCACCTCGTTTTGGTTCGATAGATCAATGCTGCGCCAGATCGCCTTGCCGGTCAGCGGATCATCGATTCGTAGGTTGAGACGACCCGACTCGTCACAAGACACACTGGCCCGGCTGCTCGATGGCGAAGCCTCACCCGAGGTCATCACCTGCTCGCCCAGCTCCAGCGCGAGCCGGCGCCGCACCTCGTCTCGCGACACCGCAGCGCAGTCATCGATCTGAAGCGCGACCTGTGGCGGAGAGGCAGCCGCAGCCCAGCCCACCGAGGACAACAGAATCGTCAGGATCACAACGGCCAGCCGGCCCAAGGTCAATCCAGCGCTCCGTAGCGGCGGACCGATCGCAGCCGTCGCCCCGTGGGGTAGCGACGAACGTATTCTTCGGCCCGGGTTCGCGCCAGGCTCTGTTCGCCAGCACGGGACCACGCCTCCACCTCGCGACCGAGCGCGTCTTGGGACAGCGGCCCATCGGGATCCAGCTCTTCGACATGCCGGAAACTCTGCGCGGCCTCACGGGGCTGTCCCAGGTCGTCGAGCAGAATGCGCCCAAGCGTGAAGCTTGCCAGCGGTGAGCGCGGATCACTTGGATGTTCGCGCAACAGACGCTGGATCGGTGGCACGGCATCGCTCGGATGACCGGAAAAGCGCGCCACATCGGCAAGCAGCAGCAGCTCTGCCGGGTCCAGTTCACCGCCATGCGGAAACACGCCGTGGCTACCCCGACCAAAGGCCTGCTGATACGCCTGCTCGAACTTGCCCTGCTCGGCCAGTGCCTGCCAGTCTTCAGTCGGGCGACTTGCGACGGTTGGAGCCAGCGACCCGGGCACCGAGCTGCTCACGGCCGCCTGCGTTCGTGACGACAACCGCGCCGTCTGGGTGGTGGCGGACACCAGTCGCCGGAGCGGCTCTGGAAGCACAGTGACCGAGTCACTGGACGGCCCATTGGGAACGGTACTCTCGGTGGACGGTGGTAGCACGGCGGTGACCACGCCCACCTCCGACCGGACACTCTCGGACGGAAAATCGCCGCTGCTGCCGGCATTGAGCTCGCGCTGCTGGTTGCCCCACAGAACGCGCACCCGCCCTTCACTCACTGCAACGTGGACTTTCAGATCGGCAAGCTCCCGGACGACAAACCGAGTGCCGAGCACCTCGACTGCGACTCGGGCTGTCTCGACGCGATACAGCCGCTTGGGGTTCTTCGCGACCTGAAACGATGCCGCGCCATGCAGCCGAATCAGCACCCGGTCGGGCTGGGTGGTTAGCAGCTCAAGCTGGCTCTGTTCATCGAGCGCACGGGCCAGCGAGCCATCACTTAGTTGTAGCAGGCCTCGCTCGGTGCGGACTGCGGCTTGGGACAGCACGGGAGCTGTAACCATCCGCCGCGACCCGAGCAGCGCCCCGGTGAGCAGGATCACCGTGGCCAGCATCACACCGGCAACTCGCCGCCGCCGCCGCTTCAACTTGGTCACATGTATCTGGGAAAAGACCTCCCTGGCTCGCGCCGGAGTCCACGCCGCCGTGACATGGCTTCCCGCCGATCGCACGCGATCTCGAAGTTCAGCCATGACGCAGTTTCCTTTCCAGCACAGCCTGCGCGGCCGAAATCCGCCGCTTGACCGTGGCCAAGGAGCAGCCACACAGCGTCGCGATCGTTTCCAGCGGCTCGCCATCGACGTGGCGCAGCGTCCAAGCGACGCGATCGCCGACGGGAAGCGTATCGAGTTGCCGATACACCCGCCCGAGCAACGCCCGATCTTCGGGCCCACAGCCCGAATCGGCGATGTGCTCGTAACAGCAGTCACGCTCTAGACCCAGGAACGCCCGCACACGCCGCTTCTGCAGATGCCGGCACGCCTTGCGTACCGCGATGGTCTTGAGCCATCCACGCACCGCCGCCGGATTGTGCACGGCGTGTAGGCCACTCATGGCATCAAGGAATACCTCTTGAACCACGTCATCTACCTCGTGATCACGCCCGAGTACCCGTAACACCACCGTCGCAACATAGCCCGCGTATTCGGAAAACAAGCGCTCAATGGTGAGCGGGGCCGGCAACACCGGCACCTCATGCACGGTGATGGCCGGATCGCTGCCAGGTGGCGGACAGAGCCGAAGGTGAGGGGTGCCGGAAGACATCTCTACCGACTAAGTGGCAACGGCGTGTGGTTTTGGCTCAAGGGAAGGACGACGAGCGCTGCCGAGCGGAAGCGGTTCCCCCGCTCTGGCAGGCTGGTGAGACTTCTTAGCGGCAGAGACCCGGACCGGTGGCTGGCGTGCCGAACGCATCGGCGCACATTCCCATCGTGCAGGCTGGGGTGCCACCCTTGACGCAAAGCTGACGGCAGGTGCTGCTGGCACCATCGCACTCGTAGCCATCGGTGCAGTCGTTGAGGTAGCTGCACGCGCCGCCCGGCATGACCGCAGTGGCAGGGCTTTCGAGGCAGATCAGGCCCTTCCAGGCATCGCTATTCGGTGGGCGAGTGGCATCCAGATAGACGCACTGACGCTTGGTCGAGCCGATCGATGCGCAGGTACCAACGCCAGCGGTGCAGCTCGCCGCGCAGGTGCCCTTGTCCTCGTAGGCTTGACGAACGCAGCCGCCCATCTTGCCGGTGCCCGCTTCGTTGCAGGTCGCGACCTTGGTGTTGCAATCAAAGATCGTGTCCGGGAAGCAAACACCGGCGGTGTCGTAGTACGAGCAGGCGTAGCCCGGCTTGCGGCACGTCGTGGCGTTGTTGCAACTGGCGAGGCAGTAGCTCTTGGCACCAAGGCTCACGCAGCGAGCACCAGCACCACAAGCCGCGTCACTCGTACACTCAGACGAGCAGTAGCCGCCCGGAGTCGCCGGGTTCATTGGGTTGTTGAGGACGTTCGACTTCCAGCAGGTCGGCGTCGGACCCTTCTTACAGACCGAGTCGGCCGTGCAAGGATCGCCAATCGCTCCCGCCCCACCGGTCATGTCCGACGGAACCGTCATATCTGGCGTAGTCGCCATATCGGGACGGGGCATATCCGGGTTAATGGCCATGTCGCCCGTGGTCGCCATGTCGCCCGTGGTCGCCATGTCGCCCGTGGTCGCCATGTCACCCGTGGTCGCCATGTCACCCGTGGTCGCCATGTCGCCCGGTGGCTTGGCCATGTCGCCCAGTGGCATCGACATGTCACAGGATCCAGTCGCAGGATCGCAGCTCGACATGGTCATGTCCGCAGGCGGCATGGTCATGTCGTCGCCACCCATCATTAAATCGACAGCGGCCATGTCTGGGGTAGGCGGCGGATTTGGACAGCCAGCCATGAAAAATACGCCGCTGAGCGACGCAACTGCTGCCAGTAACTTGGCTCCGCGTAGGCTCATAACCATGTTGCTAAAGACCTCCTGAGCCGGGCACCCTACCCCACCCGCACCTGCATGTGCGAGCAAAACTTTCATCGTCGCCGAACACGCGTGTGGAAGCCCACAATTCCGGCCGATCGGTGACCAGCCTGCCAAACGGCTTGAGCTAGCCAGCCAAGATCAATCGACGATCGGCAGGTGGCCGTTCACCAAGCGGGCATGACGGTCGGGACGCAGCTCGCTGCGGCGCTCCGACCAGGCGGTAGCCACGCTGACATCGAGCAAGTGGCTCGGACGGACGTTCTTGATCGCGTGCAGCATCACCTGCCGCACATCGGGAATGGTCGACTCAAGCTGCGCGAGCAGCGACTCGACCTGCTGACGCCGAAGCCCGTCTTGCGAGCCGCACAGGTTGCACGGCAGGATCGGATAGCCCGCCGCGAGGGCATGGGCGGCGATGTCGCGCTCGGCGCAGTCCATGAGCGGCCGAATCACCTCAAAGCGGCCATCGTCGGTCCGATACTTCGCGGGCATGGCTTGCAGTTTGCCCGCGTACAGCAAGTTGAGCAGCAGCGTCTGGAGCGTGTCCTCACGATGGTGGCCGAGCGCAATCTTGTTGCAGCCGAGTCGTTCCGCCGCGCTGTAGAGCACTCCACGTCGCAGCCGTGAACACGGCGCACAGTAGGTATCCCCTTCGGAGACGAGCTGCTTGACGATGCTGTAGGTGTCCTCGTGCAGGATTTCGTACGGTGCGCCAAAGGCCGCCAACCAGTCGGCGAGCGGCTTGCCGTCATATCCGGGCTGCCCTTGATCCAGGTGGACCGCGATCAGCTCGAACTGAAATGGGGCCCGCTTCTGCGCGGCACAGAGCAGATCGAGCATGGTGTAGCTGTCTTTGCCACCGGACACCGCCACCATCAGTCGATCGCCCGGGGCAATCAGCCCGTAGCTTACGATGGTGCGCTGCATGGTCCGCAGCAGCTTGGTCTTGCCTTCGGTCGAGGGATTCATTGGAGAAGCCGCCGCATGATACATTGATGAGACAAGCTGCCCATAACTGGGCTGCTTTTTGCGCTTAGCGCTTAGCTACTACCGTGAGTAAGGGCAAGGACCAGGAAAAAATCTGCGTCTCGTGTGGGAGCAGCTATCCGGCGGCTTACTCGTCGTGTCCGCGCTGCCAGTTGCCATTGGTGTTTCCGGTCATTGGCAAGGTCTGGCACGTCGACAAGCTCATCGGTCGCGGCGGCATGGGCGCGGTCTTTTTGGCCCACCACATCGAAGATCCGAACAAGCTGTCAGCGGTCAAAGTGCTCCAGCTTGTCGTGGGCGAGCAGCGCGCCGACCGCCAAGAAAAGGTCGGTCGGTTCCAGCGCGAGGCCGAGGCACTTGGGAGACTGAAACACCCGGCGATCGTTGAGCTGTTCGACTTTGCCCGCGAGCGCGACGGTACGCTGTACATGGCGATGGAGTACCTGCAAGGGGTGCCACTGTCGCGAGTCCTTACGGAACGCGGACCGCTTCCACCCCAAGACGCAGTCTCGATCATCCTGCAGGTGCTGGCCGCCGTCTCCGGTGCCCACCGCGTCGGGATCATCCACCGTGACCTCAAGCCCGATAAGATCACGCCCGTCGAGAAGGCGCTGTAAGATCCCCTGTCCCGAGAGAGAAATCTGGGGAACGCTCGATCTGGTTCCTGCCGTCCCTTCCACTCCCAGGCCGTACCGTAGTTTAGCCTACACTTCCTAAGCCCTCGTCTGAGGCGCTGGATCAGTGGTGGCGATCGATTGAGGCGCGTCCAGCACCTAGCGTTTGAGGCCGATCGTAGATCGCATCATCGGCAATCTGCGCCGCGATCTCGGTGCGGTTCGGCCAGTTTTCATGCGGACCCATGAGACGATCGTGCCCTTCCGATTATCAGCAGTCCGCGTCCGCTTGGTCGGTGCGCTCATCAGAGTCGGTGCTATCCCGTTCGCATCGTCACGACGTGAGTGGCGACCGACGTTAGGAAATCGGTGCGTGCAGTGGAACGGCTGAGCGTAATGCGGCTTGCCGTGCTCGATAGCCCTTCTTGGCCTTTCCGCCTCGCTGGCCGATGGTGGCCATGTGGGCTCGGTCTGCGGCAATGCTTGCTCCGCCCTTCTTGCCTGCTTTCGACGCTTCTTCGGGATTGAAGCGGTGCGCTTTGCCGCTTTTGTGGGCGATCTTCCCTCCCTGCGAGCACACGGCCCGCAGCGTATCCGGGTCCATGGCAGCGAATCCTCGACGCTGCTTTGGGCGGACTGCGGTGGTTTCAACGGCGGTGGCGATCTGGGCTGGTGACTCTTGCATGGTGTCTCCTCGGAAATGATGCGCTTGCGCTTGGTAATTCAAGGCAACCGAGGGCTATCTCGCCGTTGATGGGAGCCCGTCGCTATCCGCTGTGATCCGAACCGACTACCGAACCAAACCGAACATTGGGCTTTGCTGCGCTTCCGTCGCTGAATCGGCTTCCCATGCGCTGCGAGTGTGCTATCTGTGGCCGAAATGGAGGAACCGGCGATGCAGGCACAGGCAGCGACCCAGAGCGGCGAACTCGACAGTTTGGACATGGACGCGGAGCACGTCATGCCACCCGAGCATCCGACGCAGGACTCGGCGCTTGAAGATTCTGTCGGTCAGCTCTCGCGAGTGCAGAACAAGCTCGTCGATACGCTGCACGCGCTTCAGCTCCTGCCGCCGCACTTGGTCAAGGACCACAACCGGGCGGTGCGAGCGATTCAGGAAGCGCTGACACTGGTTGGTGACACCGACGACAGCGAGGCGATCGGCCCGATCGACTGGGTGAAGTTTGGCGACCGGCTCTTGCAAAGGCGAACCGCTGCCGCGCTCACTCAGGAGTGGCTAGCCGATCGCGTCGGGGTGACAGCGACCACGATCCGCAAACTGGAGCATCACAACCGCAAGGCGCGTCGCAGTTTGATGCTGAAGCTCCTGGCCGTGCCCGAGCTGAACCTGCGCGTCAGCGACATCGAGCTTTCCGCCGAGATGAGCGCGGGCTATCGACTGACGCCTACGTCGTGGCTCGGCCCAACGTACGACCCGGTGAGCATGGTCACAGAGCTTGCCGAGACGCTGAACGGCCAGAGTCGTCAGCTCGAGCAGACGCTCGTCTACATCGATCATCACAGCGCAAAGGACTGGATGGCGACGTGCTCTACGCCCGAGTACAACTCGGAGTACCGAGACAGCGTTCCTTTTGCGGCGATGGCGAGACAGATCGCCCAGCATGTGGGAGATCAAGCCCTGACGGTGACGGCGCTTGGCTGCGGCGATGGGCGGGTAGAGGCTACGCTGACGAAGCAGCTACAGCAGCGGCTTAAGATGCCGAAGCAGACGGAGCTATTTCTGCTCGACGTGAGCCACTCCCTGCTGAATGCGGCCTACCGTCACTGCTGCGAGACGCTGCCGGACATCCGTACCTACACCATCCACGGCAGCTTTCTCGACCTGCCGAAGATGCCGATGCTTGTCAATCCGCTTCGTGGCCGGTCGAGGCTGTTCGCGATGCTGGGACTCACCCTCATCAACCTAAATGACGAGCTGCGCTACTTCCGCGACACGCTGAGCTGCTGTGCGCCGGGGGAACTGTTCCTCTGTGACGTGCTGATTGCCCGAGCACCAAGCACCGACCGGCAGAAGATTCTGAAGCTTGATCCGATCGGCGACGGGAAGCTACGCCCATCGCATGCCACATGGCTGAGTGGCCCCATCCGTCGCTACTGCCAAGGTGTCGAGGATGTCGAGCTTCGCTGGGAGCTAGCGCCGTCCGGCGGCGTCCCCGGCAGCTACGGCTTCGACGCCATCGCCCGCGTCAAGATGCGCGACGGCAGACCCGATCGCCGCTTCCTGATGTTTCGGATTCGCCGCTACGACCCAAAGCTACTGAGCGAGAGCCTCGCCGAACTAGGCTGGAAGACCATCGAACGAATCGACTACGGCCCCGACGGAAAGAAGTCTATGGCGCTGATGCTGCTACAGAAGCAGTAGCTCCGTCGCGCAAGTGATCCGCCTACTTCTTCGCCCCGGCGTGGTACTTCATCAGTCGCTTTTCACCGACCGTGTGGAGCTTCCTGTCCCCGACCAGCTCGCCGAGCGGCTGACGGAGCTTGGCGGCCAGCTCGTCGCG
>CALLYL010000249.1 GCA_937859535.1 uncultured Myxococcales bacterium | reverse complement strand
GGCGGAGCTGGCCGCCCTCATCGACCCCAGCGCCCCAGGGACCCAGCTGAAGGTGAAGCAATACGCTGTTGAGGAGTACGCCAACACGACTCAGGGGTCCACCATCCCGTCGCGTTTAGAGGATGTGCGACTCAGAGCGAAGAAGGTCCGCGAGGAATGGATATGACGCCACTCGAGCAAATTGCCAGGGAAGTGGCGATGACACCCGGCGAGATTTCGAAGTTTCTGGAGCCTTTTAACGTAGATCTTGTATCCGAGAACAAGGTGAGCCGACATCCACTCCGACTTAGGAGGATCCGCTTTTCGGGAACGAAGCAGAGCGCCGACGAGTCTGGGCCTTTCAATTTCGACCACTCCTTTTCAGACGGATGCACCTCCATTGCAAGCGACAAGAACCTGACCGGGAAGACATCCGTCATCGCGATCGCGAAGTGGGCGTTGCGAGGCGAGCCCGACAGCGACGTATCACAGAACGTCCGAAAATGGCTCGAGGCAATCACTGTCCAAGGGACCGTCGACAAGTTGCCGTTCGCCATTGAGTTTGACCCTCGAAAAAGCACTGGGCAGCTGACTATCGGCGTGCCACCAGAGGCAGCAGTCAGCCAATTTTCGAATCAAGCCGAGTTCGTCGAGACAATGGGGCAGTTCTTTTCCACCCGACTCGAACTTCCCGATATTCCGAGCTTCTCCAACAATAAGCCTGGCGGGACCGAGGTCACACACGGATGGAATGCGTACCTTGGCACTATATGGATTTCTGATGCCAAAGAGGACCTCCTGCTCGGAGAAACCACCTTTGCGAACTTACCGACGCGGCTACTGAACATGTTCGTAGCGGTACCGTTTGCCGAAGCATCGTATGCCTTGGGCCAAGCCATAAGCAGGACCGAAGCCACTGCAAAGCTGCTCGCAATCGACCCAGGCGTGGACTTAAGGGCCGAACGTGCAGCCCAGATCGAACTCGAACTTCGGAATCTGCGGGACCAAGCTGCTGCAACTCCGGATCCCATTGCAACCTCTGGGGCAGTGAAAGGAACGACCGATCGATGGCGAAAGAGCAGCCAACAGCTCGAGGAGGCAACGCTTCTATTCGCCAGCGTCAGGGAGGACCACAACGCGGCCGCTGGCGAACTGCAACTCCTGAAACGCGAGGCCGCTGCAGGCCGCGTGCTCTTCGCTCTCGAACCGTCGCGCTGCCCAAGGTGCGCGACGCCAGTGAAAAGATCAGAGGAATCTGCGGAGGATCACTGCTATGTATGCACCCACGTCGAACCAGTGGTTCCGGTCGAAGCAGACGACCCAATCGGGCCGTTGGAGCAGGAGGTAGTAGCGCTGGCGTCAACGGTGGTGGAGCTCCAGAAGGAGTTGGTGGTGGCACAGAGTAACTTGGCTGAGCACGCCGAGGCCATGGCAACGGCGCAATCGACGCTCCAGGACCTGTACAGCGGAGGTCTCTCCGACTTGGTCGAAATCGCCCGCCTTGAGGGTGAGCTCGCAAGCGTGACAAAGGACTACGGCAACCGGGCCGAGGCTGAAGAGGTCTCGGCGCAACTAGCACGCCTAAAGGCGATTAGACGAGCTGTCGAATCGGCTCGACGGGACCGAGCGGTAGAGCGGTTCGCAGAGATCGACTCCCTACTGCCTTCGTTGCTGAAGCAGCTCGGCTTTCGCGATGCTGAGAAGGCGCACCTCTTACCCAACGCTGGGCTCGAAGTCACGTACCCGAACGAGGTAGTCACGTCCTTCAAAGATCTCTCTGAAGGCGAGAAGGCTCGTGCCCGACTTGCGACCATTGTCTCCATGTTGAGCGTCGATGTCGGTCGACACCCAGGCTTGATCGTGTATGACTCGCTCGCCGATAAGGAAATGAATGACACCGACCTCGGCGAACTACTCGGTGCGCTAAAGGCACTGGCAAGCCATCACGGGGTACAAGTCCTGGTTACTCATAAGGGCTACGACATTGCAGTTGAGGCGCTCGGTATCGACTCCGTTGTGGGAGCGTCGTCTGCTGCTGGACACATTTTCTAGGGCGAGCTGATCCCATTGAGTGACGTCGCTGACAACGTACTTGCCAAGACCAATACGGCTCGGTCTCACGGTCGAAATCCCACCCTGGAAGAGCTCGGAGGCGAGGAGACCCTCCTCCGCCACGGTGCCGAGCTGGCATCTTCAGAAGTCGCCGGCACGGCCTGCCTGACCATCGCGAACGGCTGGGACCTGGTTGCCGAACAAGATATGGCACTCGCGTTCTTCGGAATGGCGTTCCGCGCCTGTGGCGATTCCGTTGTCTCAGAGGTAGTTGAGGCCATTGCCACCCTCCCAACAATGAAGGCCGCGCAAGTTGCCCCAGCGCTTTTTTCATCGCTGGAGGCGAGCAGCAACCAAGTCCGTGCGGCATATGCGGGAGAACTCCTGGTCACGCTCGCTACTGCCGAGGTGGTGGGGTGGGCCGCAGTCGCCCCGGCGCTCGTGGGTCTCATTCCACAGAACCAGACATGGCCAGCCGGTGAGGTGAACATGCGATCGGTTCTACGCATTGCCCTAACACGACCAGACTACGCCGACGCAGCAGAGGCGTTTCTTGAGGGCATGGCGGCGGAGGCGTTGTTTGCGGCGGACGCTAACTTCGCCCTCGGCCAGCTCGCGTTCAGCCGTGTCGCCGATGCGCCAACCATCGGCGTAGTCGATCAGACGATCGAGGAAGCGCTGTCGTTCTTCTCGGCGGCACTCGATTCTGACTATGAGCACGACGACGCACATTTCATGCATTGCCTCACTCATGTCATTAGATTGGTGCGAAGTCCAGAGGACAACGGCGAACTCGAGACGACCATCCACGCGCTGAAGGATGCTGCTGGACGGATCGCTCGATTCGGCTCCGACACATTAACGTCATCAGTGCTCGCTAATTCTACCCGTGTCGCGTGGGTTCAGGCCGCAGACTTGGCAGCTAGGGCCGCAGAAGCGTTGGGAAGCAGCCACGACCGAGTGTCGCCTTACGAGATTCTTGAGGCCGCTACCAAAGCTCAACGATTTGCACTAGCAGTCGAAGTTGGCGGAGAAATATGGTTCAATTCGATTGACGTTACGCTGCTCTCCAACCACGCTCTAATCGATGCTGCCCGACGGATCGTTGATGCGGATCCAGCCGGATCGCTTGCCGACGACCTTCACGCCGTAGTGGACCGGTTTGAAGAGTCTCTGGGAAAATCTTGGGCCGGCCACGAGGCGCCGGCCACTATCGACGAACTTCTGGACGAGCTCGCTGACCACTACATCAATCGCGGTATGGGGACGATGGCAGGGCTCATTGTGGACCTAAAGAACAACAAGTTGTTAGGCACGCCGGAGTTCGATGCCTCACTTGGACAAGTGCTGAAGCCACTCTCTAGCGACGACCAAGTCTCTCTTGAAACGATGACCGACGTTACTCTGTCTGCATATTTCGTCCTCAGTTATGCGAGACGCAAGACCGACGCGACACGCGCCTTCGGGGGTTTCAGAGACTTGGCGAATGTAGACGTGGGGAAACCACTCGAACATCATCTGCAAGATGACATCGGACAGGCCATGACCACAACGGCTCTCGGGAGTGGATGGACTGACGAGCGGACCAACATGTCGGGAGGGAGGGCCGACGGACAGCTGGTGGTGGGGCGCACCCACATTCCATTTGAGTTCAAAGCCGAGAAGACCAATGCTGACCAGGAATCCCTCCGCAAGTACGTCGGACAGGCTGAGCGGTACACCGGCGGCACTGCGGCCTGCGCATTTCTTATCGTTCTAGACACCACCGAGGACTCGGCGCGCTACAACGACATCGCTTCACAATCCTGGACTGTCTCGATACCGTCAATCGACGAGTCGGGGCGACCCAAATATGTGATAACGGTGGTGATTCCTGCGAATATGCCGAGCCCAAGCGAACTCAGTAAATAGGTTACGCTTACCTCTCGTATCGGTCCAGTTTCGGCCTGAACCCATCCGCCCCGTTGCTAGGTGACCGGTATATGGCGCCTGGTCACGGTGTTGCCTACGGCCTACCGGTCGGGATGTTCGCGGGCGACTCGCAGCAATTGCTGGAGTTTGACAGCTGTTTGACA
>CALLYL010000248.1 GCA_937859535.1 uncultured Myxococcales bacterium | reverse complement strand
GTGTGGTCGCGATCGTGTGTCCGTCGAGCGCCCCGACAAGAACCGCCCCGATTTCTATCGCGCCACCGGCTGTAACCGCCGCGCCAGCTATCAATGTAGCGGCGACTATGGCGAGTTCTGCGAGCGCATTGGTCAGCCCGAGACGATCAATCCCGAGGGAGGAGCGCTACCATCGGCACCAGTGGGGGATGGGCCCGCCTCCGCTCCGACGCCGCCGAAGGACAAACCCGAGGCTGCCCCGGCTGCTCCGTAAGGGAGCGTCCCTGTGGCTCAGCCGCTCGCGGCTGATCCGCCGATCATCAGATTGGTGCGCGAATGATCAGGCAGACCTCTTCCTCGCTCTGCGTGAGAGCCAGCTCGGCAGCCGCTTCATGACGCAGTCGACACAGCCCTGCGATCGCGATCCCATCGATACTGGACTTCTCTAGGCTATGGGCGTAGGCGTCGCGGGCCTCGCCTTGGCAAATCTCTGACACGATCGCAAGGAGCGTCTCGCGCTGCTTGAGCGTGGCCGCGCTGGTCACGCTCACCTCGGTGAAGGTGCCGAGTAGCCGCAGATCGTAGCGAGCCCACTGCGCCGAGGCTCCTTTGGCCGCTACCTCCAGCAGTTCCGCCGAGGCCATCGCGACGTGCTCGGCATACTCGGGACGGAGTGACATCCCGACGCAGAAATCCCGCACAAACCGTCGCAGACTGCGCACCTGTAGAAACAGCGGCACCAGCTCGACATGAACCCAGGGAAGTTGGCGTGACATTGCGGCTGCCAATCCCTGCGCTAGGCCCCGACGTACGAGGGCGAGCCGTGACGGGCCACCACCAGCGTCTGGTCGTCTTCTAGCTCCGCTGAGCCCACGAAACGAGACACCTCACCGATCAGCATCTCGCAGATCTCTTCGACGTTGCGGTTCGAGCCGCGTTGGACGGTGTGACGGACTCGCTTGTCTCCGAACTGATCGCCGTTGCCGTTCTGGGCCTCGATGAGCCCGTCGGTGTAGCAGATCAAGATGTCACCAGCCTCGAAAGGTTGGGTGTTGGCGACAAACTTGGCTCCATCGCTGGAGCCCAGTGGCGAGCCGGCTGCGACGAGTGGGATGAACGGCTTATTGGTCTCCCGGTGACGGAACAACAGCGGAAACGCGTGGGCACCGCTGGCGAAGGTGATCTGGCACTCCTTGATATCGATGATCGCGGCAAAGCAGCTCATCGTCCATTTGCCGCGCATCGTGGCGCCGATCGCGTGGTTGAGCCGCTGCAGCAGCAGCTCTGGCCGAAGCTTGGCACCTTGCTCTTGGTGCAGGTTTTGAGCGCAGCCGTACGCCATGGCACCGACGACTGCCGAGCCAATGCCATGACCGACCACGTCGGCCATCACCAGCATGGTGCGGTGTTCGTCGAGCGGGTAGTAATGCCACCAGTCCCCCGATAGCTTGCTGGCGCTGCGATACACCCCGCATAGCTGGAGCGCCCCCCGGGATATTCGTCGGACATCGGGCATCAGAGTCTGCTGAACGATCTGCGCGTCCTGAAGCTCTTGGGCCATCCGAGAGGTATGCGCGGTGCCCTCAATCTGCGTCTGCTGGAGGAGCTGCGCTTGGTCGGCCATCATATTGAGGCGCTCGGCAATCGCCGCGAACGCTGGAACCTCCACCGGGGTCAACCGAGTCTCGAAATGCCCCATCGCCATCTGCTCGGCGACTTCCTGCACGATCATGGCCTGCTTTTCACGCTTGCGGTCACCGAGCACCCACATCGCCAGTGCCACCCCGACGCCGAGGATGCCGAGTCCAATCGTTAGCCAAGTCGGCACTCGCTGCGGCTGCACCGTGGTCACCACCCGACCCAGTCCGTCTTCCATGTCGGCGGTGGTCAGCACAAGGTAGAGCAGGCCACTACTTCCCGGCTGGCCGGTGACCGGAACCGCCAGGATGACTCGCTGGTTCTGCGGAGAGGCTTCAACCTTCCGAGAAAACCCCGCCTCGACCGCCTTGCGCAGCAGCTCCTCGGCGTGGCCCGTGATCCGTTTGCCGACCTGGGTCTTTTCGGATGAAGCCACCACCGACAGGTCGTGGTCTACCACGCCGATCTCGACGATGTCCGGGTCACTCTGCGACGCGCTATCGAGCTCTGCCTGGAGCTTGGACTGGTCTCCCGCCGCCATCGCTTGATTGAGCCGCTGCGCCAGTCGCTCCGCACGCTTTTCGGATCGCAAGTACACCGACTCGATCGCGACCCGCTGTGCCACCATCTGTGCGCGGCGGGCTGGACTGTCGGTCATGCTGAGCACCAGTTGCAGCAGTAGGCACAGCAGTCCTCCCGAGGCAATGAGCAGCGGAATCCGTTGTTCGGACATGTCTTACTTACTCCCTTGCTGGCTCTTTGAGGTGGCCGGATCGCAACGCAGGACCACCACCGTGAGATCTCGTGACGGGGTGCCGACATAGTCGCTGACTACGTCGAGCAGATGATCGCGCAGCTCGGCTGCGGTGCCCGTGCGCGCAGTGTTGACAATCTCGCTAGACAAGCGCTCAGGCTGAAGTCGGACGCCCTGATGGTTGTGAGCATCGGTGATTCCATCGGTTAGCAGGATGAGGGCATCGCCGGCGCTGAGCTGCACCGAGCGATCGCTCAGCTTTTCATCGAGCTGCGTCGATACTGCCAGTCCGGAGCGATCCACTTCCAACTGTTCCACCGAGCGCGGGCCATCCCGATACAGCAGCAGCAGCGGTAGGTTTCCCGAAAACGTGACTTTGCCACCGCCGTCATGGCGCAGCAGCAGCACCGACACCATCTGCTCGTCGTGCATGCGTTTGCGTAGGCTTTCATACAGCGCGGCCCCGACTTGCCGCAGCACGGCGGCAGGCGATGGCACTTGCTCACGGGCGGACCGCAGGCTGGCGAGTAGCAAGCTGTCGACTATCACCATCGTCAGCCCGGGTTGGACACCGCTGCCCGAGATGTTGCCGACAGCGACAAAGCTCGCTCGTTCCCCTTGATAGGTCTCGTAGAAGTCGCCGCCACCCTGCTGGGCCGGGATGATGCGGGCGGAAAACTCGAAGCCACTCATCGATGGATGGAGCGGCAGCAGTTGGCCTCGCAGCTTGGCCGCGAGTGATGCTTCCCGGTCATGGGCGGCGCTACTTTTTATCTCGGCCTGGGCCCCTCGCAGCTTGCGAATCATCTGATCCAGCCCGCGTGCGATCACCGTCAGCTCATCGTGTCCGTCCAGTGGCAGCTCAACGTCAAAGTTGCCGCCTGCGGCCTGCTGCATGGCTGCAAGCAATCGTCGCACTCGACCCATCAGCGCCAAGCCCAACAGCCCGGAACAAAGCAGCGCGAGCAGCACCGCACCCCGTCCCACCGCAAACAGTGTCGTCTGCACGGAGCGGGCTCTATCGATGACCCCATCGAGGGATCGCAGCAAACAGCCGTAACTGCCTGAACCCGCATCGACGGATAGGCTCCGATAGCGCTGTCCACCGATGAGCTGCTCGCGTCCATCGCTGGGACGGTTTTCGATGCAGAGACTCTCGACGGCGATGCGCTCTCGTTCGACCTCTTTGGTGAGCTGGGTCCGCGTCACCCGTCCTTCACGGACCCAAAGCCATGACAACCCAGGACGGGGCAGCTCGGTCAGCACGTCTTCAGCCAGTTGACCCGTACGCACGGCATGGCTGACCAGCAGCGCATCGCTGTGTAGTTCGGTGTCCACCTCGCGCTCACCGGCGCGGCGAAGCGACTGCGTCAAGACCCAGCTCGTCGTGGCCACCACGGCACCTACCAGCACGGTCGAAAGCAGCGCCAACTTAATGCCCAGCCTCAAGGCTTCCCCCCTTGGGAGACCCGCGAAAACCGCAAAGATCCTACAAAGATCTCTATTTAACCACTCTTCGCGAGCTTCCGTCTAGCCGTCCCCAACATAGATCGAGCCCCTGTGCCGGAGCGCTCGTCGGGCCTCGCGAGTGGCTGCGGTGGCTCTCGGTCAGTCGACGCTGGCCAGCGGCTTTGCCCTGACCTACCTGGATATCGCCAGCGGCCAGCCGGGGGATGCCGAGCCCGAGCCTGCTCCAGCGCCCTAGGAGCGGGTCGGGGGAATCCCACTCGGGTTGTACGGCTGCTACCCCAGCCCGAGTGCGGAAAAGAGCGCTTTTTGTTCGCTGGTCGACAGGGTCGCCCCGTCTGTTCCGCCCAGCCCGCACAGCGGAATCAGCGGTAGGCTGTGGCTGGCCAGGTACTTGCGTAGCTCGGCGGGGAGCGGCTGCCCCTCCGCTTTTTCGGCGATGTTATAGGCGATGATGAGGCGCTTCTGAGTGAGCAGATGCTGCCCAGCGAGGAGCTGCATCTGGGCATCGGTCAGCAGCACATCGCGGAGCATTTCGCCTCGATCGAGATGTGCTTTGAGTCGTGCAAGTAGCTCGGTTTCGCCTGGCCTGGCCGCTTCCTTCTGAAGCCGATCGAGCCGCTTGTCGAGGATGGCTAGATCGCCAACCGTCATTTCGGTGGCCAGGTCGGTCAGCTCTCCGATTGGATCGGCGGCAGCTCCATCGGGCGATGGGAATCCTCGGACCACCTGGATCAGCGCATCCATGTCGCGCATCGCCGACATCGCCGAGGCGTCGAAGCTACGACCGGCGACTCCCGGCGGCGCAGCGACATCGACGAAGACCACCTGGGTGTGTGGCGGACGTGGTTTGAGCGGTTCTCCGATGGCCTGGTTCCGATCGGTGGGAACCTTGACCACCGCCAGGTTGGTTTTGCCTGGGCCCTTGCCTGAATAACCAAGCTCGGCCTGCTGGCCTGTCAGTGCACCAAACACGGTGGTTTTGCCACTCCCAGGGAAGCCGACTAGACCGACCTTCATCTGCGCTCCTTCATCGAATCAAATATTGAACCATCGACGCAAACCCGGACGCAATGGCCACAAGCCATGGCTTTGACCTAGCGACTGGAATGAGCTTGCAGTGAGCGGAGAAAACGGGGGGAGGAGGCGTACGCCCGGGGCTTGCCTGGCGTATTCGGAGAGCGCACCACGCGGACGCTTAGATGCCGAGGAGCTTGTCGATGTCCTTCTGGCTCATGTCCGACTTCTTTTTCGGAGGAGGTGCCGCCGGGCTCGACGCCTTGTCGGCTTTGTCGGCCTTCGCCGTCTTGTCGGCCTTCGGCTTGTGCGACTTCTTCTTCTTTTCCGGCTTGTCGCCCTCTTCGCCCTTCGCATCCTCGCCAGCAGCCGGCTTATCGGCGGCGGGCTTGGCGTCTCCGGTCGGGGCTGCGGCGACGATCGGCTGCGTTGGGGTGTCGGTAGCGGGCTTGGCCACCGGCGTTGTCGTCGCTACGACAGGTGGCTGGCGTTTCGAGACCACGATGAACACGGTGGCACCGACGCCAATGAGCAAAAATGCGATCATTCCGACCACAATCGGAACCCAGGAAGGGACAGAGCTTTGGGGAACCGGGGCAAATGGATCTCGCGCCATGGTGGCGAACACTCCTAATCGGTGAATGCGCTGCTACTTGGGTAGCGAGCAATTACTATACCGACGTTTTGATTCTTCGCCCGCCTGATTTCAGTCGCCGGTAACCACCTGATAGAGCGAGGGGTTCTCTGGGGTCAAAAGACCGTAGCGACCTGCGACGGTCGTGGGGCACCATGCACCAGGTCGGATCGGGGCAAGCTGGCGGCGTTCAGGTGGGGCGCAGGGTCCGGGCAAGTAGCGAGGCGAGCCCGTGCGCTCCCAGGCACAGCATCATCGTCGTGAGTGCATAGCCGGTGCCTGACCAAAAGCTCCGCTGCTCGACCAGGCTCACCGTCTCGTAATTGAAGGTCGAGTAGGTCGTAAAACCGCCACAGAAGCCCGTGGTGAGCAGGAGCCGTAGGCTCGGTCTGAGCGGCACGCCGCGTAGCACCGTTTCGTTGACCAGCGACAGCACGAAGCAGCCGAAGACGTTGACCAGCAGGGTCGCGAGCGGCCAGCTCCCTGACAGTCGTGGGGTCAAAAGCACAGAGACGAGATAGCGGCACAGTCCACCGATGGCGCTTCCCAGGGTCACCAGCACAAACGCGAGCATCTGGTTTGGTTTTTACCACGGCCTTGGGCTTGAGAAGCGGCTTGCTGCTGGTATGCTGCTCGCCCGTGTCGACAGAAGCTCTCGCAGAAGTTTGGACCGTGCGACGCGTCCTCCTTTGGACGCAGCAGCGCTTTGCGCAAAGCGGACTTCATTCACCGAGGCTGGATGCCGAAATCTTGCTCTCGCATAGCCTGGGGAAGTCGCGGGTCGGGCTGTA
>CALLYL010000247.1 GCA_937859535.1 uncultured Myxococcales bacterium | reverse complement strand
TTCCAGGCTGCCGATGAGGGTCGTATCGCCCGCCAACACCGTCGCCTGCTCGATCATCTGCTCGGCTTCGAGCCGCAGCACAAGCTCCGCCGTCTGCTGGGTCTTCGCCAGCAGAGACTCCCGCTGCTGGGCCATCTCGCGCTCGACATCACGCCACAGCAGCCCGCCGCAGACCACGAGAGCCAGCAGCAGCAGCGACAGCTTCACAAGCCACAGCCGTGTCCACCACATCGGCTAGCGCTCCTCTCCCAGGCTGACGTGAAGGGATAGCTCGCGGCCGTCCCGCTCCACCACCACTTCTTCTTGCCACAACGAACCGGTCGGCATCCGCAGTCTCACCTGATAGCGACCCGGCGGGACATCGACCGTCGCTACCGCCACTTTGCCGATCTCGCTCAGCACCAGATGTGTGGCCAGGTGAAGCGGACGAAGCACCGTCGCTTGGGCCTGCGGAAACTCACGGACGTGGAGCGACAGCTCACCGGACTGCGGCAGGTTGAGGGTCTGTGACGCCCCGGGTGCCAGCCGCAGCGAAGGCTGACCGGGTGGCGCAGGGACAAGCTCGATGGTCACCGGCTGCTCGTCCTCATTGCGGAGCTGTAGCTCCCCGCCCGGTGCCAGCAGCGACAGGCGCGGAAGCAAACGCTGGCCGAACAGCCGCAGCGTCTGCTGCTTGGGTAGTGGCACCACCCCGATCACCTGGGCGGGCAATGGTGGTGTCGGCGGCAGTGGAATGATCTCCAGCACCGCTTCTCGACGAGGATCGGGCGTTGGCGGGGCAATCGGCAAGATGCCATTCGGTCGCAGCCAAAACCCGAGCGGTCGCTGCGGCGCAGCTTGCCCTTGAAAATAGACAATGGTCCGCAGCGGTGCCGCCCTGCCCTGCCCAGGGAGGAACAAACCAAGCGCGGTCAGGGACCACCAGAGAAGATTCACAAGACGCCGAGACATCGAACGAGGATGAGGGGTAAAGAGAGTTAGGACGCCGCTCCGGACAGCCGATCCGTCAGGTGGCGGTGCTCGTCGTGCAGCTCCGCTGGTAGGCGATCGCCGAACTTACCAAGGAACTGCACGCTGCGGATTGCTTCGTCGCGCCACGCCGCCACATCGACGGACAGTAGCTTTTCCATCGTGCCCGGTGCCAAATCGAGCCCACGGGTGTCGATCGCTCCCGGGGCCGGCAAGTGACCAATCGGGCTGTCGACCGCTGCGCCTTCGCCACGCACCCGTTCAATGATCCACTTGAGGACACGGATGTTGTCGCCGTAACCCGGCCACAGAAACTTGCCGTCATCCCCCACGCGGAACCAGTTGACCTGAAACAACTTCGGCAGCTTGTCCGGTGTCGTCTGCTGACCCATCCGTAGCCAGTGCGCGAAGTAGTCGCCCATGTTGTAGCCACAGAACGGCAGCATCGCGAGCGGATCGTTGCGCACGACTCCGACTTGACCGACGGCGGCGGCGGTGGTTTCGGACGCCATCGTCGCACCCAGATACACGCCGTGCTGCCAGTTGCGCGCCTCCAGCACCAGCGGGGCCAGCTTGGCCCGGCGACCACCAAAGATGATCGCGGAGATCGGCACACCCTGCGGCGCGTCCATCATCGGTGACACGCTCGGGCACTGCTGGATCGGCGCGGTAAAGCGCGAGTTCGGGTGCGCCGCCTTTTCGCCGCTGTGCGGGTCAAACGGCCGACCTCGCCAGTCGGTAAGCCCCGGTGGCGGCTGCGGCGTCAGACCTTCCCACCACGGCTCGTTTTCAGCAGTCAGCGCGACGTTGGTGAAGATGCTGTTTTTGCGCAGCGTCGCGAGCGCGTTCGAGTTGGTGCGCTTGCCGGTGCCCGGTGCCACGCCGAAAAAGCCAGCCTCGGGGTTGATCGCCCACAGCCGACCATCCGGGCCGTAGTGCATCCAGCAGATGTCATCGCCCACGGTAGTGACCTTGTACTCATCACCGAGGGTCGACACCATCATGGCCAGGTTGGTCTTGCCGCACGCCGAGGGGAATGCCGCCGCGATGTAGGTGGTCTGGCCGCGCTTGTCTTCGATGCCGAGGATCAGCATGTGTTCGGCGAGCCAGCCCTCATCGCGCCCCATGGTGCTGGCGATGCGCAGCGCGAAACACTTCTTGCCAAGGAGCGCGTTGCCGCCATAACCCGAGCCAATGCTCCAGATCTCGCGACGCTTGGGGAAATGACAGATGAAGCGCCGCTCAGGAGACAAGTCACCGAGCGAGTGCAAGCCCTTCACAAAACCGCCGCCGTGCTGGTTCAAGTGATCGATGGCGACCTGGCCCATGCGGGTCATGATTCGCATGTTGGCAACCACGTACGGGCTATCGGTGATCTCGACGCCGACTTTGCTCATCGGCGACCCGACCGGACCCATCAAGTACGGAATCACGTACAGG
The DNA here is from genome assembly GCA_937859535.1 of uncultured Myxococcales bacterium. GTDB lineage: Bacteria > Myxococcota_A > Polyangia > Palsa-1104 > JAEUJZ01 > JAEUKA01. Next base: position 10,792 of record CALLYL010000247.1, on the reverse strand, counting down.
GTCCGGCCGCTCATACAGGACTCAAACAGCGGCCACACCTTCCGCTTGGCGTCCTCAGGGGACATCCAATTGTTGGTCGGTCCCGCTTCTTCCGCCGTGTCGCTGCAAATGAACGTCAGGTGCTCGGTGCGAGCCACATCGCTCGGGCTGGAGCGGTGCAGATAACAGCCGGGGTAGGTCTCGCTACGCAGCGGCAAAAGAACTCCGCTTTCGACCATCTCGGCCAGCAGCCGAGCGTTCTCTTCCTCGGAGCCATCGCAGTACACGACACGCTCGGGCTTCACGACCTGGGCAACTTCGTGTACCCAGCTTTGCAAAGTGGCAGGGACGTTCATACGGTTTCAGTCCTTTCTAACCCGGCACTGTACACAGCACGCAGCGGTTCCTAGACGGGAGACAGACAACAGCCAATGGAGCGCCGGAGAACCTATCACAAACCGATGCGGCGCCGGGAGTCCCGACGTGCTTTCACAGCAGAAACCGATAGATGGAGCGTTAGAAGCGTCGGGAGCGACTGCTGCTGGAACCAGACTGAGGCAGACCAGGAATGCTGCCCGATACCTGTGAGCGCGCCATGCTCAGCGAGCTGGCCAGCGTCCCCAGCGTGGCGAGCGCTTGATCTTGCCGCAGATCGTGCTGCTCGCGGTCGCGCATGTCCCGCAGGTAGCCATCGAGATCGCGCTGCCCACCCACCAGCGCCAGCGCCCCGAGCATCACATCAATGATCGACTTGGGATCCTCAATGCGCAGGATGTTTTCGGGCGCAGCATCAAAACCACAGTCACCATCGAGACATAGCCGCTGCGAACCGGGTTCTGGAAGTGGGCGGGAAACGTACTGTACCATTTTGGCCTGCTGTTAAGATGTTCTGGAACCCATCTCGGTCTGAACCGAGTTTCACTGGAGTGACGATGTCCACGACCCACCTGGCACAAACCACTGACTTTGCATTCGTCGATGACTTGATGACGTACGGAGAGGACTACCAGCCACAACCGGGAGACATCGTTTCGTGTGATGACCTGAAGACCACCCGTGGGGAGCCCGTCACAGGGGAAAGCGCCAAGGTGATTTCGAGAGGCGATGACACGGTGCTCCTCAAGGACGAAGTCACCGGACAGGAACTGGAGGTTCCTTCTGACTCTTGGTTCTACATCGTGGAGTCTCCTGCGGTCACCGCGACCTGGGAGAAGCACCTGAGGAATCCTTGCCCTGACGGGGTGGCCTTCGCAGATGGGCTGGTTGACGCCGCGCTGGTGGAGCGCTTGCGGGCGGATGTCCAGCGGCTGATTGAAATGGAACCCGTCGACTACCACCCCGGCTCAGGAACCAAGGTGCGCGATCTGGTGCATCCATCCCTGTTTCCATATATCGAAGGACGCTCCGTACTGCTTCATCCTGCCCAGCCGCGTGAGACACCCAGCTACGATCGCTTTGGTCGCCCCTTCGAGAGCTCTCGCTATCAGTGGCTACCCACTCCTTTTCGCATCGCTGAAAACGGTACGGTGACTGTCTTGTCCTACATCAACAACCTGGATCGGAACCGGCATCCCGCCACGTACGATGACCTGGCCGCACTGCTGGCAACGGCGCTGCCGCTCATCGAAAGTGTGGCGGGCTACGTCGAAAGCACCAAGTTTTGGCAAGAGGACTGTGATGGCGTAGAGCACGAAGGGGAGCTACCAGAGCGCGTGGATGAGACCCAGCAAGCTGCCCCTCCGATGTCGCTCCGTGGACGCGAGATTCTCGTCATTCCCAAGATTGTCGAATACCGACTTGGAGCTGGAGAGACACACGAAGGGGTATGGCACGTCGAAGGAATGAGTCACGAGCACATCATCGCAACCTGCGTCTATATCCTGGACCGTGATGATGCGCTCGAAGGCGGTGAGCTTCGCTTCAAGCGTGCCTATACCCTGGAAGAAGCGGGACGTCTGTTCTGGAACATCGCCCAGTGTCGGCCCAGACCGGTCGAGCAGCTCGTTGATGAAGGAACGATTCCGGTGGGAAGTGTGGCCACTCCGCAGGGTCGGATTGTGGTCTTCCCGAACTCACATATCCATAAACTAAGCACGCTGTCTGTGGTCGCGGGTGCCCCCGAAGCGCGACGCCGGGTGATTGTGTTCTGGCTGGTGGACCCCAGCGTAACGATTCCATCAACCGCAGAGGTGCCGGCTCAGCAAGGGCTCATTCCGTACGAAGAGGCTCTGGCCGTACGACTGGAGCTGATGGAAGAACGCAAACGCCACAAGCAGACGCTAAACGTTCGTGCCGTAAGCTTGTGCGAGCACTAGGACCATGGCGGTTCGTGTGGGAACAACGACCACGTAGTAGGTCTGTTTTGGGCGCTCCTCGTCGATAGGTGCTACTGGCCGTCGCTCGCTTCCGGGCCTATAATAGCAGTGTACGATCTGTCTATTTTCCGGGGTGGCGTCTAGACCGGTTGCCTATCGGTGTAACGATGGCGCGTTACACACGGGCTCGGACCGGACGAGCTCGCACCGGCGCATGAAGTGATTTTTCACAAGGTGTAACAGTCATGCCCACGTTTGATACGGACCGGAAGCCCCAAGTGATTGGGCCTTGGTCATCCCCCAAAGCGAATGCGGAGCCCCAACTGGTCCATCCGCTGGATGCCGTGGCTCAATCGAAGTATGGTCCCGGTGGAGGCGGTCCTCCGGTGGCGACCCAAGTAGCCGGTCCAGCGAAGACCACCCAGCCGACTGGAGGGGGAGGCTGGGAAGGCGCTGCCAAAGGAGCACTCATCGGAGCCGCCGTGGGCTCTGTGCTTGGACCATTTGGGAATGTGGTGGGAGGAATCGTCGGAGGCGTCGCAGGCGGCCTGCTCGGTCAAAGAGGCGACAAGAAGGATCAGGCCCCCGCGATCGAGGGTAGCAAGGTCACGGAAGCCGATCGCAAGCACGCCGAGCAGGCACGGGACACGCTCTCCAAGCAGCTCGAAAAACTCGACATGAGTCCGGCCAAGAAAGATCAGGTACTTGCCCAGTGCAAGGGTCTCTCTGGTGACGCTCTGGTCGAGCACATGCGCATCATCGAGCATGCGATGACGACCGACAATGCCGATCGAGCGCTCAGTGCCTATGCCGATATCACACGGATGGCTGCCGACGACAAAAAGCACGGGGGACGGATCACCACCGATATCCTTGGTTCCCTGGTAAGCGGAGTTGCCGATCGGCGAACCGACTCTGATCGTGGACAGGAAGGCATTCTGGGTGCCCGGCAAGCGCGTGAGGCAACAGAGGCTCTGCTGAAGATGAGCGATGGTGACTTCAAGCGCACCACGACCCTGCTGCAAGAGGCCGGCAAAGGGGCGGATGGAAAACTGGTCAAAGGGTCCGATGCGGGGGCTGAAAAGGCTCTGCTGCTACAGGCGTTGGCTGCCCGAAGGGATGACTTCAAGGGCGGAGATGTCAAGCAGGACCTGGACGCGGTGGCGCAGTTTGCCGGTGACATCCGGGGTCAGGAACGCAAGGAACTGATCCGCACCACCACCGCGATCGACGTCGACAATGACAACACCTCCACCCTCAATCCAAACGGAATGAAGGACGGGGATACGCGAAGCGATAACGATGGGCTATTTCAGCGCTACTCCCAGGCCTGTGGACCCACCACCGCGCAGATGACAAAGGCCGCCGCCGATCCGATCTATGCCCGCGCTTTGCACAAAAGCGGATTCAATGATCCAGGCCAGGACAACCAAGCGGCCAAGGAACAGAAAGAGATTCTCGAACGATTGGGAGGCGCAGATGGCACTCCTGATCAAGCGATTTCCAGACTGGGTCAAAAGGTACGGACGGACTTTAGTACCGACAGCAAAACGCTGCTCAAAAGCGGTGCCATCACCGATGGCGACTTCAAGCTGCTGCGTGATTATGCCGACGGCAAGTCCTTGGCCAAAGGTCAAGAGGCAGAGCTTACCAAGGCCCTCGACAGAATGCGTGCAGGCAACAAGGGACACCCTACTGAAGCAGAGTTTGCTGCGATGCGTGACAATGCCACCCGCAAAGAAGGCGATGGCATGTACTTGGATGACGCACTAAACGATCATACCAAGCCCGCGACCCATGTGAACTACACGTTCCACAATGCCCAAGATGCAACCGGCGCGATCAGCGGTGCCGAGATGAACAACTGGGCAGACAAACTACGTGATGGACAAGATGTGCCACTGCGGGTCGGTTGGACGGGTGGGGGTGGTCACTTCATGACCTGCACCGATGTCCGTGGCAAGGGCGACGATCGCCGCTTCCTGATCTCGGATCCATGGACCGGTGTTACTTCCTGGGTTCAGGAAAAAGCCATCAAGGACGGTTCTTGGACCAAGACTTTTGATGGGGGTCCAGGTGCACTCACGCACTTGTACTATGAGTAGATTTCCACTATGGACTCAGGGATGCTGGCTCGCCGCAGTGTGCTCAAACAAGGAATGGCCATGATTGCAATCGTACTGCTGTCTGTCTCTGGTGATGAAGCGATGGGAGGAGGCTCGGCCCACGGACCGTCTTGGCGAGAAGTTGCAGCTCGTTCACAGTCGTTTGGTCCGCAGGATCTCAGCGACGCGGCAGAGCACATCGAACACCTGCCTCCGAAGGTCGCAGCCGGGGCCCGGAATCTGCTCGCGCAGATGGCATCGGTGTCGCTTGATGCGGCTGGATTGCGCAAGGCGCTGGAGTTACTTGATCGGGAGCTGCCGGGTTACTTCAAATACGGTCCAGCAGAACGGCCAGGTCAAGATCATCCACACGGAACCGCCGTCCGTCGAGCTGCGCTTCTGCTGGTTCACGGTCTGCTGGTGGGGGCTGGTGCTCGCGCCCAGAGTCACAACTCACCGGAGTCAGCTACCGCCGGAATGATCCGGGCCTTACGGGCCTGCAAGAGCTTTCGTGAAATCGAGCGCACACGTCTGGAAGAAGAGCTTATGCTCGCAGTCACTTCGAAGGTCTATTTCGCAGCAGAGAAGCTACTGGAACATCCCGCCGAGCCTCCCAAGTAGGGTCGAGCAGAATCCGGACTCTTCCCGCCATTTCTCCTCGGCATCGGGATGACATTCCTCGCGTTCTCGACAGGCAGAATAGTATCGGGCGAAATGACGCTGGCCCACTGCCTAATAATCACGTCGTCCTGGTAGTTGGCGTAAAGAGGGTTCTCTGTGGAAGCCTGCGCATCTTCCGCAGGGCGTTGGCTTGGATCGTAGGTGAACTCGGCGATGGGAACGTCGCTGTTTGGACCGGTTTCGCCTTTTTTGGAAATGACGCCATCGAAGCGCTGAATGTTGCCGTTCACTTCTAGCTCGACCCGATAGGACGTCGGCGCGAGGTCGGTCTCGTGGAACCGATAGTTCTGGACGTAGACACGATACTTGCCCGTGGGAGCCGTGCCCTTTCGCCAGCGGACGTTTTCGACGGGCTTGGTCGTCTCACCACGCACATTGCGATCGACGTCCAATTCACCCCGACACACCGACTGCTTGTGACCGTAAAAGATGTGCTCGCCCGATGGCGTCACGACGTGAAGATCGAGGTCGTTGCGGTTGTCCCAAATCAGGCTGGCGCGAACGTCGACCCCTTCGTAGACACCGCCCGCTGCCTCGACGCGCTTTTTGATCTCGGCATCGATGTCCCGACGGCGCTCCGCCATCGACTTCTGCGGATAGATGAAGAAGACGTGATACTTTTGCGCAAGCTCCGCAAAAATCGCGGCCGAATCGAGATCGTGGCGCTCCTCCCGACCGAGGACACGGCGGACCTGTTCGCGACTCACCTTGGGGTAGAAGCCTTCGTCACCAAGGAAAAAGAAGTAGCCCTTTTTGCCGTTCCGCAAGCAGGCCAGCTTCGAGTGACGAGCGTAAAAGTAGGCCGCTAGCTCGTAGGACTCTTGGCCGGTGCCACCACCGCCCTCTTCGATCCAGATCTTCGATAGCACTTCGTCGAGCCGGTTGTCCGCCTCGAACTGTCCCACTTGCAGCGGTGCCTGATCCGAGTTCGCATCCCCAATGGCGGCAAAACTAACCGCCGGCCCGGAGACGTAGTTTTTCATAATGATCTGCCCGATAAACATCGGCAGCTTGTCGTAGAAGCTGCTGCGCTAGGCCAACGCCCCAACGCTGTAGCACAAAACCGGACGTGGTGTGGTCCTTTTGTGGTCCACAAAGAGAAGTCACAAAGCGCGGAAGAGACTCGGCTGGACTGCGCGTCGAGCACGCTGGACTCGGTGGCGTAGTGGCGGGCGGTCATCGCAAAGGAGCCGTGGCCCAGCGCTTTGGCAACAGAGTCCGCGGTTGCGCCTCCCTCCAGCGCCAGCGTCGCGTGCAATCCGCGCAGACTGTGGGGACAGATTACGGGTACGTCTGCCAGTCGACAGAGTCGCCTCACGTGGGCCCAATAGTAGCTGCTACTGCGTTTCCGGTTCGGCGGAGGAAGCCAAGCCAGCTCTTGCGCAGCACCCCTGACGGAGTCTTCCTTGATGCAACGAGTCTCCTCAAGGTGCACCGCGACTTCGACCTTGGCTTTGTCTCTGGGCTTGTACGGACGCGCCGGCAGAATCGCCGCTCCGTAGTGCTCTGCAAGCTCCTGATAGTCTCGCTGCACCGTCGGATCGTACCGGCACGCGGGCGTCACCGCGCTCTTGAGATTGTCGGGAATCCACAGCCGCGTCACGCCTCCGAATTACTCGACCGCGCGCACGTGACTGCGCAGAAAGTCCTCGCGCCTCTGCGTCGCGCTGGCGTGCGCAAACGTCAGATTCGACGCGCCGAGCACCGCGACAAATAGCTCACGCCGGTACTGCTCACAGAATTGGGAATAGCTCAGCCCGTTAGGATGACTCTGTTTGTACTCCTCATGGAGCAAAAGGAGGGTCACTCCGGGCCTCCGGCGCTCGGCATCGACCAGCGCCCAATCGGGCAGCGGCAGCGTCGATGCGGACACTTTGGGAGGCCCATACAAAAGCAACTCCAGCTCCTCTTCGGACAGCGGAGCAATGTCTGGCCACGTCATGCCGCGCTCTCGCACCTTGGCGAGCGTTCGACAGACCAGGCCATGACTGACGCCCAGGGACTGCTCCGCGACCTGATAGGGCAGCTTCAGGTCGAGGATGTGACGAAGAATTTCACGAGACTTGCGCATACTGATTCGCTCACGCACCGCCGACTCCTTCAGGAATCGGAGGCTACAAGGAGCCAGCCCCGCACACGCCGCCAGTCTACGGATGAGCCTGGTCCATTTGGACCAGAATCCACGGTCACTTTGGACCAGAATCCACGGTCACTTTGGACCAGAATCCACGGTCACTTTGGGCCGGCATTCGCAACCGAAACAGCGTTTGAACGTCCTACCCACCCTGGGAGTACACGTTTCGTTCTCGCTGAATCGGGTATGGTGCAGCGTCGTCCAAGGATGTCTCATGAACCTGTCCAACTTGCTGTACGCCGCTCCGGTGCTCTTCCTGCTCGTCGGTGGTTGCCATGGCCTGCCTCCTTTGGGACCTGGCACCGCCGTGGTCACCTACCCGGTGTTCGAGCGCTCCGACTGCAACCTCAACTTGAACCGCGCCTTTCCGGGCGGTGCGTTGCTCATCGACAGCGAAGAGGCCTTTCGCTCTCACTTCGAGTGTCCCCGCGATGCCGACCACCGGGTCGAGAGCGGGTCGAGCGTGGACTTCTCACGCGATCTTGTCGTCGTTTTCCTTGCCGATGGGAAAGGTCGCGCACCCAAGCTCGTGCGACTTCAGCGCAAGGGAGAACGACTCACTGCACTTTTTGGCATCGAGCCCTACTGTGGCGGCGCTCCGTCGTTCCCCATCACAGCCGTCCACGCCTTCTTGGTTCGACGAGCGCCGCTCTCCATCGAGAGCAAGGTCGTCACGCTGAATCGCGGTCATCGTTGTCCCAACGACCTGCCGTAGCACACAGCACCGGCACAACATGGGTCTGTTCCGATATGCTGTATTCAAGGAGCGTGTTTGGATGGAGTTGAGATCTGTCTTGTGGTGTACGTTGGCGGCCTACTTCTTCGGCCATCTAGGATGTGCGCACGGCGGACCCCCAAAGGGACCAACCGTACCGGTGCAGTGGCGACCGCTCCGCGTGCCGTGTCTGCCAACGCCGGGACCGGTCTACGCCACCCAGTGGAAAGCGCTCAAGAGGCTGGCTCAAAACCGCCCGATTGAGGTCTCTTCGGAGTCTGACTTTGGGGCGCTCTTCGGTTGCGCCTCCGGGGTCGATTGGAACACCGAGCGCCTGGTACTCCTGATGCTCGAGATACGGCATATGGATACAATCCGTATCAGTCAACTCGCGCTTCAAGATGAGAAGCTGCGGCTCCGCATCCATGTGGACTGTGGCCCTGGCTACGATGACCATTCCCAGCGGCTGGCAGGAAGTCATGTCTTCTTCGGAATGCTGCTTCCGGCCTCGCGATCGCGCCTAGAGGTTCAATACGGAGACAGCGACGTCTTCACCACGAGCTACCAGAAAATCATCCGCAACTGCACCACGGTTCCGCAGGCGCGGCCTGTGGGTTACCCGGGTCTGTCCGCAAGTCCCCAGGTGAGCAGGTAGAGCTGGTGCTGCGTCAGTGGACGGGGTTCAGCGTCCAACGAAAGTCCAAGCTGCGTAGCAGTCGTCATCGGGGTAACTTTGCATCTTGCAGACAAAATCGGACTCAGGTGGTCCATCGCCGTGAATGGGCATTTCACAGATCGGCGACTGTCTCGAGTAGAATGTCCGCTGTCGTCGCCGACTCAGTCACGGTTCAGGCGGTCACTTCCCTGGCCATGGCACCAAAACCACGTTTGTTCTTCCTAACCACGCGCGCTGAGAATCGTGATGCTTGGTTCCGTGCAGACATGCTAAGCCAGAGAGCATGAAGCCGCTTGGCGCGCTTGTTTTACTGCTTGGGACCGGACTTTGTCCGCAGTCCAGTCGGGCATTCGATTCTTCCACAGCGATGGAAAGAGTACCCGTTGTGGTTGCCCCAGATCGTCCATTACCTGGGCCCGCTCTCTCCAAACCGGAGCCGCGCATCGTTCATTCGATCGGCGCAGACTACGGGCTGTTTCTGTACCAGAGTACCGGGCTGCCGATCTCAGCGGGAGGCGCTTCGCTGTTTTATCGTGCCCGGTTTCGGGTCGGAATCTCGCTGTCCGCAGGACTCCGCTTTCTGCATGTAGATAGGCTCCCTTCGGGGTTCGGAATCGAGGGCTTTGTCGGTCTTCACCTCGCTCCGCAGATTGGCGTGTGGCGACCTTTGGCTGGCATTGAAGTCGGTGCCACCAGCCTGATTTCCTCGTCGCTGAATCCCGATCCATACTACAGTCCGGAAGAGTACTCGAGCAAGCAGGACTCGCTCGGTTCCGGGTACGCAGGCTTTGTGATTGCACCACTCCGTTTCGGAGTTCGTCGCATCACCTTCCAAGCGCTGGGAATGCAGCTCGCAACGCATCTGCCGCAGTGGGGGCGTGCGCTGCGGCTTCAGGTACTCGTAGGCCAGCTAGAGTGGAGCTTCTAATGAAGGTCTTTATAAGCCCTCCCGCTTCTGATTCCTACTTTTCCGGTGTTCGCTCAATGCTGGGACCGCTGGCGCTGAGCGCTCTCGGGTGGATGGGGGGATGTCAGCGTGATGAGGGTTTTTCACCGTCGGTGACGGCTGCTGCGATTGCTGCCGGAAGTGAGGTCAGCGCGTCGCTTGTAGCAGGTCATATTCAAGAGCTGGTGAAGGTTCGGCAGACCGAATCGCCTGTGGCTTCGACGCTTTGGGGCGGACAACCTCTGCGCCGATTGCAGGCCGCAGCCTATATCGATTCCTATCTGACAAGCCTAGGACTCCGTCCGGTCCATGAGCGGGAGAGCCGAAACGAGATCGACACCGAGAATCTCTATGTCGATCTTCCTGCCCGCCCAGGAAGTGGCAAGGAATCGGGGTATGTCCTCGTCACTGGGCACTACGACAACTGGCATCTTGGCGCCGATGACAACGCATCTGCCATCGCAGTGATGCTGGAAGCGGCGCGAGTTCTACGCACCAAGTCCCTCTCCCGAACCGTTCGCATCATAGCCTTCGATCGCGAAGAAGAGGGACTCATCGGTAGCGATCGATACGCACGCGCCCATCAGGGAGAGCAGATCTCAGCGATGATCAACATGGACTGTGTGGGCTATCTGAGCAAAAAGCCGGGGAGTCAGTCTGCGCCTCCGGGTCTTGGTCTACGCAGTGTGGGCGACTTTCTGGCCATTATCGCGAGCGAGCCCTCGGCCTCAATGTTATCGTCGATCACCAGGCTCTCGACTCAGCTTCCAAGTCCGGTAAGCGTGCTGGGTCTAACGGCTCCCGCAGATGGTCATAATGCAGCGGCTGCCGCGTTTCTGCGCTCCGATCACGCACCGTTTTGGAGACAAGGAGTCCGTTCGCTGTTTCTGACCGATACTGCGGATTTTCGGAATCCCAACTATCACAAGGCTTCCGATCTTCCAGAGACGATCGATACAGACTTTCTGGCGCGCAACGCGCAGCTTGTCGTCGCAGCGGCCTTGGCTCTTGCGGAGGAAGACTAAGATGTTGGCGCGGACTTGGCTTGTTGCTCTGCCGATGGTGCTGTTCGCTGCTTCTGCTGGGGCGGTGGATACAACTCCAATTCCTACTGCCACCCCGATGGCGGCGGAGGCTCCTTCTGGGAGTACGATCCGATCCGAGATCTATGTCCCGGCAGGGATTGTCCTATACTCCAGTCAGAGTCGACTCCTTGCTGAAATGGGCGGAGGTCTTGTTTA
>CALLYL010000246.1 GCA_937859535.1 uncultured Myxococcales bacterium | reverse complement strand
TTCCCAAAACACTCACACATCCCCACCACCCAGCTTGGTGAGCCGATGATGGTGGACAGACACGCACACCGCAATCGCCGCGTTCAGGTCCACGCCCAGGATCTCGGCCACCAGCCGGAGCTTCTGTTCGATCTTTGGGGCCAACCGGATGGTGTGGCGGAATCGACCGCGTTCATCTAGATCCGTTTTCTTCTTTGGCTTGCTCTTGCGCGGCTGCTTCGTATTACGTGCGCTGCGATCAACGGCGATTGCAGTTTGCTCGGGCACAATCTGGACGTCCATCTGACGTCCGGATTGTGTCTGTTCGGCGACAATTACACCGACGGCACTTTGTGCCGATTTCATCGCCAGCGACGAGCTACTCGTGGACGTCTGTTGGACGTCACTGTGGACGTCTGTTGGACGTCCAGATGTGGACGTCCGAGAAACGGTCTGAACGGTTGTCGCCGCGCTTCTCTGCGCGTTCTGAACGCCAGGATCTACGGGGGATGCAAGTTGCTTGGGAGTGTCGGATGGTCGCGCCGCTGTCATGATGAGCACAGGGCCGCCGGTGTGGTTGCCAGGAGCAGAGCCGGAGGGAGATGTGCGAGGAACCATCTGTGCAGGTCGCGAAGAGTCCGATGGAACGCTTCCGCTCTGCTTGCGATTTTCTGCGGTAAGGATGATGGTCGGAGGTGGGACAGGAGGCCGTGCTTTGTCGGTCATCGCCAAAGGACTCCGCGTAGCGCGAACAGACTAAAATGAGGGAGGCGACTTTTTCCGTGTGGTTCGACGGGCTGGGGGCTGACGACCCGAAGCGCCGTCGTCTCGGTTAGAAGGTAGCGTGACCTGTCGGGCAGGGGCCAGCCGCAAGATGCGGGAACCACCGGAACCGCTGAGCGCTCCGGCTGCGAGTCCCATGAACATCGTCTGTGCAGCGGCAGCGATGGCGGGAGATGTCACCGCAGTGCAGATGGTGACAGCAGCGAGTCCAGCGCCACAACCAATCAATGCGCCGTAGGCCGCCCCTCTGTCTCCACCGACCAGAGCACCAAAGAGCGCACCGACGGCTGTCGCCCCCAGAAATGTGAAGCCGAGCTGTTGGGCTGAGAGGCCTGCAAAGGAGTGCCGTTCTAAACGCCGAGCGTCGACCAGCACCGGCAATGCCTCGACCGGAACGGGCCAAGGTGCTGGGGCTTGTAGCGGCGCTGCCGCTGTCTGCGGTGCTACGGCAGGCGTAGGCACAGGGCCTGGCTGCGCAAACGGGTGCTTCTTGGCTTGGTAATTGTCGCCGCAGTCATGGACCAGGTACCCGGTCGTCTGGTTGAGGAAGGCACCATAGATCGGACGCCCATCCTCACTAGTAAACGGAGTCACAAACATCCCAGCATTTTTGGGATGCTCGATTTCTGAAGTCGCGATCTGAATGACGGTGTCGACGGACACCTCGCGCAACTGCTGAGCGACATCATTCCATGAAACGGCGTAGGCATCGGTGGTCATTGGTATTTTCCTCACCGGGATATCGTCGGCCCTGTCGTGTCTCCCAGCTCCCCTAACGAAGACCACGCGATCGAACCTGCATCCCCTCAGTATTCACCGTACTTCATCCCACCCACCGACGGCTACATCGAAGTTTGGCGAGGTGCCAAGTGCGCGAATCCGCACAACAAACCTGCATTCGAGTGAAGGCCGACCAGCCCACCGGACCAAATCACGGTCACCGTCACCGTTAGCCACGGAGGTACTTTGCTACTGCCGCAGCACCGTCGGTACGTCGCGGCGTCCGTGGATGACTCGAACGATCTTGATCGTCTGCTTGTCGACGACATAGAAGATGTGGTGGCTCTCGATGACAAACCGACGCACCAACGGCAGGCCCAGGTCGTCACACATCCGACCGATCTGGGGCATGCGGGTGATCGTTTGCATCGCCTGAATTAACCGCTCGAGCAACCGCTCCGCCGCAAGCGGGTTCCGCTCAGCAAGATAGGCGTCGATCTCGAACAGGTCTGCCCGCGCTTTTGGCGCGAGCACCAGACGCGCTCTCTTCATGGCCGCGACGAACGACGAGAGCGCACTTCATTGCGCAGTGTGTCCCACGCTGCGTCGTCCATCTCGATGCCCTCACCTCGTGCAAGCTCAGCAAGCCCTTCGTCGAGCATGCGACGCAGATCGGCTTTCGGAATGCCTGTGTCAGCGTCGATATGCTCAGGAACTAGGACGGCTTGGGCGAGGGCCATGGAACGATTCTACTCTTGGATAAGCGATCTCTCAAGCCAGCATCGCTCCGACGCAAATCTGTGGCCATTCTTCGACGGCATGGTACCAAAGCCAGAACGCTGCCCCATCAGTAAACGGCTTTGTGTACCTCGGCATGTAGACAGCGATGGTTCCATTGATTATTCTGCCGGAAATGGACGAACGTGAGGCTGAAAGTCAAGTTGCTGAACTCGACGAGGACGTCGAACCCTCGCAGGAAGAGGAAGAGGCCGGTCAATCAGAGCCGCCGGACTGGCTAACCAGGGTCGAAAAGTACGAGCGTAGTATATTTGAATTACACCGTCGCTGGAAGCAAAACCGTCTAGATCTACAGGCTGACTTTCAAAGAAAATTTGTCTGGGATAAACATAAGAAGGAACGACTTGTCGAGTCTGTACTGGCGAAAGTTCCACTACCAGCTATCTATTTATCCGAAGAGGCAGAAGATCTCTCCATCGTTATAGATGGACAACAGAGACTGACAACCCTATTTCATTACTTAGACGGTAAATTTGCACTTGGATCTGCTCAGCTATTGGGGTCTGGCTTAAAACACAAACGGTTCAGCGAATTGCCAGCTCTAATGCAGAGACGATTTGAGGATTCTCCGCTCACCTGCTTTATTGTTCAACGTGGGTCTGACCCACGGTTTAAGTTTGAGCTGTTTGAGCGATTGAACCAAGGAGCAGTAGTACTACATCCACAGGAGATCCGTAACGCAGTTTACAGGGGTTCATTTCTTAAAGATCCCAAACCCATCGACATCTACACTCCTGACCTACAACGCTCACTTCCTAACC
>CALLYL010000245.1 GCA_937859535.1 uncultured Myxococcales bacterium | reverse complement strand
AGTTGACGAACACCAGGCGTGCGCCGAGTTTTTCAATGCGACCGAGCCAGTTCACCCAGTCGCGGACGCCGCACGAGTTGATGCGTTCGATGTCCGCCAAATCAAGGACGGTGACGCCCGCTGAGAGCTGGCTTTCAATGCCAGTCAGCTCGTTGTCTTCGTCGATAACGCCTCGTAGCTTGAGGCTTACGACCCCGCCTTGAGCCGCTAGCTCAGAGCTGAACTTGGCACCCATGTTCCCGTCCGCCCTCTTTCTTGCGTAAGCACCGCCACTACCGCCATATCAAGGCAAAAGAATACCTTTGGGTGGGGGCAGATCACAAGCGCGATGGTTCTCGGAGCGTCAGAGTAAGTTCGTGGAAGGTGTCCGAAAGGAAGTACCGGACTAGCTCGGCACCGTGGGGAGCATGGCCCAGAACCAGGCCACTGGCACCTTCCCCAAGCGCCGCCACTTCTTCGCCTTGCATCCGCACCATGACCTGAACTGCGGTCGCAATGTCGTCGGCTGCCAGCAGTCCGGCGCGCTCGGCGCAGAGGGCAAAGCTGGAAACCACCTCGGCTACAGTTTGGGTTGGGCGAATCTGGGCGGCTCGCTCGAAGACCTGCTGCGAACGACGAGGCAGAAGCTGCATGAACTCGCGACTTTCGGGCGGCTGTTCCGCTGTCGGAAGCAGCAGCATCGACATCAAGCGGCTGGTCTGAATCAGTTCACTGGGCGAAAGCCTCAATAGGGTTGCGTAGCCGCCGCGCAGCGCGTCGAGTGTGCGGCCGAGTAAGAATCGCCTCTCGCTATCGCCCATGCCGAGTACGGACTGGTCGAGCAGCACCACGCGCCTGCTGGCTGGTAGCTCCAGCGCGAGAGCGGTGCCGGGAACCTGATGAGCCACCAAGATTTCGGCATCGATGGCAAACAAGCGCAGGACTTCGCTGGTCGCACTTTGGAATCCAGGATCGGCAACCTTGGCGGCTGGTGTGACCTCAACCGGCCATGGCCAGGTCGGTGGAAACAGCTTGAGCAGGCCAGGTGTCATGGCTTGCAGTAGATCGACGGTCAGCGATCCACGCACGGTGCTGGGTAACAGCAGTCGCTGGCGCAGTTCCTCGCTGAGTGCGGTTCGATAGCCACCGCTGCGCTGGGGCCGTTTTTCGGCGGCAGTATAGCCAAGTAGGGCCGAGACGGTCTTGACACGCCGGGAGCGGGACATCTCGTTGCGGCGCTCGTAAACCTCCGCCAGCAGTGGATACGCAGCCGCACTGCGCAAATCCTTGCCGAGCACAATCTGGAGCGTTTGTTCGGCCTGGCTCGTATCCCCGATGCCGTGCAACAGCACTTCAGCGAGCGCGATGCGATCTTCATGGCCATCCCAAACGAGTGGTGGTCCGGCGGGGCTGGTCAGATCGAAACACAGCGGCAACAGAAGGCGATCGTCAGCGCTCAAGTCCACCAGGCGTTGGTATTCCGCCACGGCGGCTTGCGGTTCGCTGGCACTCAAGAGTCGGGCCAGACCTCGGCGCAAGAAAATTTCCGAGCCACGCTCATCGACCGGGCTGCCGATCGGTCGTTCACTGGCGCGTTCAATGGCATCTCGCAACAGCGCTTCCGCTTGGTCGCGATTTCCCGTCAAAACCCCCCAGCGTGCAAGCTGCAAGACCGGCGGCGCATAGGTCGGATCGAGATCAATCGCCTTCAAATACGCCTGCTGGGCTCCGGTCATATCGCCGAGTGACTCCAGAATTCGCCCCTGATAGTCCGAATAGCGACACAGCACCGATGGCGAAACGCTTGGCACGCCTTCCGGTTGAACCGAGAGGAGAAGCGCGTCAATTTCGGTTCGTGCCTCCAGGTAGCGCCCGAGGCGGAACAGCTCTTGTGCGAGCATGTAGCGAGCGCGCTGAACGGTTTGCTCCGGCACTGCGGAGTCGGGACGTGCGGACACTTCAAGGCTTTGGCGCAGCATCCGGACCGCTGATTCGGGCTGGAGCAGCACCTCGCTGTACAAACCGGCGAGGAGCAGCTCACAACGAGCAATCGTCGGTAGCAGCGCAGAATTTGAGGCTTGGTGCAAGCGATCGATAAACGACTGCAGCAGGGTCACCGCTCCATCCCAACGGGCGAGGCGAGTGTAGGCTGCTGCCACGAGTTCGACTACTTGCGACTCGTCCGGTTTCTGTCGCAGCGCCTCTGCAAGCAGTGCTTCCGCAGCATCACTGTCACCGGCCCGTTCTGCCAGCGCCGCTTGGGCACACAACAGCAGCGCGAGCTGTTCGGACATTTCCCGCCGTCGGTATTGCTTTTCTAGTTCGCGGCACGTCGGGGTCAGATCGAAGCCTGTTTCAGACGACAAACAGAGCTGTACTAGCAACCCGAGCGCCGCCATGTTTTCCGGCCAGATCTCGAGCGCCAACACCACTGACTCGCACGCGACGCGCAGCTCGCCAACTTTTGACGCGGCATGGGCGCGCTTGGCGTGGAACCCCGAGCGCTCCGCTGGTTCCCCCTCACGAGCCGCTCTAACGAGCAGCACTTGCCCGGTTTGATAGGTGCGATAGAAGTCGCCGCGCTGGTAGTAGACGTGGAACAAAGCGCGGTGGGCCGGGAGACAGTCTTTGTCCACGGTGAGCGCTCGCTCGTAATACTCAATCGCCCGCTCGGCCTGGTGCAGCTTGTCGAGGTAAATCTGCCCGATGTGAGCCAGGATGCCAGCCTGCTCTTTCGGTTCGGTCCACAGCTTCGATTCCAGCTCTAGGGTTTGGGTGACACGGGCATAGTCTTCGCGACGAACGTAGATGTCGCGGAGGCTGTGCAGCGCGGGCAAACAGGCTGCCGAGGTGCGGACTGCCGCTTCGTAGTAGCGGATCGCCTCGTCTTCTTTGCCGAACTTGGCCTCGGTGACTGAGCCGCATTTGAAGTACAGCAGCGCTTTGTGCTGGCGGTCGGTGACGAGCCGAATCTGACGCCGAGTGACCTCGACGAGTTCCGTCCACCGCTCGTTGGCTTCCAGCAGCCGCGCCATCGCGTCGAGCGCCTCACGGTGAGTCGGTTGGGCCTCGACAACCTGTCGATATGCGGAAATCGCTCGATCGTGATCGCGCAGACCTTCTTCGCACAAAAGGCCAATTCGCATGTGCAGCGCGATGATTTGCGGCTCTTCGTTCGCGAGGGTGACACGCGTCGAAAGCAGCGCTGCTAGCTTTTCAAAATCGCGAGTGCTCTCGTAATGGTGTTCCAGCGCGTCGAGTGATTCAGTATCGGTTGGGTCGACGGCGTGCAGTTTTTCGTAGAAGCGAACCGCCTCGATGACGTCGCGAAGCTTGGCGGTAGCGACCCGGGCGGCTCGACGGAGGATCTCGACACGCTTGCTGTCATCGCGGACAAGCTGGGCACGGCGTTCGTAGGCAGAGAGCAGCTCTTTCCACTGATTGCGTCCGGCGTAGATCCGTTCCAGCGTTGCCTGGGTGGCGTCGTTTTCAGCATCCGACTCGAGCGCCTTCGAGTAGCTGACCAGTGCGTCGTCGATTTGTTGCAGGTACTGGAGCTGGACCTGTCCTCGTCGTAGATGCAGGTCTGCCGGGCGATAAGAGCGCGTCTTTTGGGTCTCGATGAGGCGCAGCGCGGTTTCGTAGATTTTGATTGCGTCGGGCCACTGCTGGCGACGGTAACAAGTCCGCTCGTACGCGGTGAACGCGGCGCGGTTGGCCGGATCGAGGAAGAACGCCTCGCCGTACAGTCGATACGCATCGTCGGCTTCGCCTAGTTTGTCGAGCAGCTCACCGAGCTGGAACAAGTACCGAGAACGCTCGCTCGGTTCATGAACCTGCTTGAGCAGCGAGGTCAATGTCCGTCGCAACTCGCTCGATTGTTCACCCTGGGCGTACAATCCAACCAAAGCGGCCAGTGCTGTTCGATCCTCGGGCCATTCGGTCAACACTCGCTCGAAAGTCTGGATGGCGTCGGTGTTCGCTTGTAAGAACTCGCGCTGAACCTGACCGAGCCGGAGCAGCAGTTGGCGTTTGTGCTCTGACTCTTCGGCGCTCAGTTTGACGTGGACTTGGTCGACGCGAGACAGCGCCCGCAGGAGCAGGTTCGCTTGGTCGGAGTGGCGACCGTTTGTGCCATAGCGGTGCTCAAGCTGGAGCAGAATCTTGGTGTCGCCAAGGATCAGCTCGGGAGACTGCTCATAGACACGCTCCCAGATGCGAATTTCGTCGCTGGGTCGTTCAAGTCGCTGATACAGCTCGGCAAGACGGCGCAGCGTCGACAAGAGCTCCTGCGGATCCTTCAGCAGTGGCAACAGATCTTCCAGCGCTCGCGCCAGTCCTTCGGGTTGACCAAGCTGCTGGTAGGCCTCGCTGAGCGTACGCAGGAATGGGGGCGTTTTCGGTGCCCGTTCCAGCGTCTCGGCGATGAGCCCGTATCGTCCATCGATCTGGCACAGCTCCACCAGGCTCTCGAGA
>CALLYL010000244.1 GCA_937859535.1 uncultured Myxococcales bacterium | reverse complement strand
GCCTCATCTCCTTCAGATTCTTGGTTGGGTCGTTTTGTTAGGGGCTCTAAGTCGGCAGTGACCAGGCGCGAAGGCACCGTGGCGTTATAGGTCGCGACGATGCGCTCCAAGTCTTCGAGGCTGGCAATTCGCAGCGTGGGTTCCGTCTGTACGGTTGGCATGGGTATTACGGAAAGCGCTCAGCAGAGAGCTTGAGCAGGATCTTGGCAGGTGTTCGACGCGGACCTTCGACAACCAGTGCGACCACGCGCTCCGGGGCGATGCCGTGCTGAACCAGATAATCCCGAACCGCGATCGCTTGCTGTTCCAAGAGCACGCTGTCCATCGACTGCAGATCCGCCACGTGTTCGATTCTGAGCACCGCCACCTCGGGGTGATGAATGAGCAGATCGACGACTTCATCGAGCACTCGCTCACTGTCGACGGTCAAGCTGGCCCCAGCAGGAACAAAGGTCAGCGGTTGCGACAGGACAACCTCGCTGCTGCCTAGCTGTACCTTGGGTTGCAGGCCGCGCCGCACCAGATGTAGCTGCACTCGTTGCTCGCCACCGTCGCTGACCACCACCGTTTGCTCCCGCGACAGATAGCCCGCCGCATCGATGCGCAAGAGCCACGCGCCCGCCGCCACTCGTGCAAACAGCCCGCCTTCCTCGGTCAGAAGGTTCACGACCTGACCGTCACGAGCCAGCGTCGCCCGCGCCAGCACCTTGCTGCCATCCTCGCTGCGCAGAGCCAACCACAGTCGACCGGCCTGCGCCCTCATCAGCTTGGGTAGTCGAATCTCCACCGCCGCCCGCTCACCCGACGAGAGCACAACCGGGAGCCGCGTGGTTTGATGATCTCCTCGGCTCGCCTCAATGTGAATCGCTCCGCACAACAAATCTCCGCTCGCAAAGTAGCCTTTGTCGTCGGTAAGGATCGCGTTATGACGGAGTCCCACGAAGCGCACGACCGCGTCGGCCAGCGGCTGCCCACCAAGCGCATCCCGAATCGTGCCGGTGACCCGACACAGGGGCGTCTCTTTGCTGGCGACCGCTAGCGGCCCTTTGGAAACCTCTTCTGTTGATGAAACTCGGCTCACGCCACCGAGCAGATCGATCTCCCAGGTCAGCGCGCCGTACCCCATCACCCGAGGCACCTTCGCGCCCATCGCATAACCCGCGCTTTGGAGGCCCACCTTCACGCCAAAATCAAGACTCAGCGGCAGCCCAAACCAAACCCGTCCCCCGAGCGTCAGCCACTGCTGAAAACGACCTTGGAGCGAGGCCATCGGTGACTGCATGCCCAGGAGCGCGAGAAGCACTGGATCAGGATCGCCCACAATCGCCTCGATTCGATAAATCACCGTTGGCACGATCCACAATGTCCGCCATACGTGCAGCGGCAACTGCGCCCCGACCGCCAGCCGCAGCCTCGGCAGACCCACCGAGTAGGCCGCCGTGCTCTGGAGCCGCGCCCGCAGACAGTCCGCGACGGTGCCGCCCATACAGTCCTGCGCATCAAGCGCTCGCAGGCTGCGATCGTGAACATAGCCAAACTGGGCCGACAGCGTCAGCGGAAACTGCGGTAGCACTCGCCCGAGCTTCAGGTCGAGCAGCGCATCGATCGCAGCGTCGATGTTGAGCGGTGCCGGCGCAAAGTCCTGTCCCTCGCCAGGCAAGCGCACCGTCGGCATCAGCGCCACATGCACCAGCCGTCCCCACGCCGAGTGCAGCTTGAGCTGAAACTTGAGCTGCGAAATGGTCAAAAGCGACGCGGACGGCCCGAGCACTTCCAGGCCGCTACTCGACATCGGCTCGACCCGACCGAGCTGGGCCGCGAGCTGAAGTGCAACCTCCACGTGCTGTCCAAGGGTCGCGGCCACGGACACGCCCCCACCGAGCGAGCGAAAACGATCGCCGGCCAGTAGATAGCCGTGCTCCACAAAGCCCGCCAGATAGGCCCCCGTCCGCAGCCGAAAGGCGCAGCCCGGATTGGCGCTTGGCAGATCGAACGAGCCGCTGCTCCCATCGGCGCTTAGCCCGCGAAAACAGCCTCCTTCGTTGGTCTGGCTCACATCCGCCCACGCGGCACCACGCCCCACGCCAAACAGCGTGAGTAGGAGCACAAGGCCAGACCACAGAAGGCGCATCAGTGTGAAAGCCTACATATCACGGAGTGGGAAACGATTCGCGAAGGAGTCAGCGTGGCTAACGACCGAACAGACCCGCGAGCAATGCCAGTAGACAGACCACGGCCAAAATCGCCGCCCACACCCACGGCGGTAGCTCGCGCCCGGCTGGCGTTGGTGGTGGTGTCGACGGCGCGATCGCAGCGGTGGAGTCAGGCGCTTGGCCAAGGGAGCGTGGCTCCGTACGAACGGCGGGCGCGGGCTCGGTGGGCTCTTCGGGATTGACCGGCGGCTGACCGGCGGCTGGGGTCGGTTCATACGCCAGCGCCACACCAGGTGCAGGCTCGAGCGGAGGACGCGACACCGGACGCGCCGGTAGACCACTTAGTTGCACCGGCTGAAACGCCGCGCCACTGGCACTCACCGAGGGGGATCGCGGATTCGAAATGCTGGTCGGCCCCGATGGTTGCGGCGGAATCACGATCGGCCCACTGTGGTGTAGAGGCCTCGGCATCGAACCGCTGATCGACACCGTGACGCTGCCCGAACCACTGGCCTTCTCCGGATGAGACACCGAGGAAGGCCGAGCACCGTCTCCGGGCAAGGGCAGGTGCTGCGCACGCTCGGCAGACACCGCCAGCAGCGACGCGTTGACGACGGCTGGAATCGTTGGCTCTTGCCCAAACGCGATGCCTTGGAACACGCCGTCACCACGCCCGGCGACCCCTGACTCTGACTCGGTCGACTGGACCGCTGGCAACGCCCCCGCCTCTGGTGGTGGTGGAATCGATGGGAGGTCGGTCACCGAAGTGCGATGCTGGGTCGAGCGAGCAAGCGTCTCCACCGGTGCCTTCGACTCCATCCGCTCACGCTCTTTCATGAGATCGTGTATCGAGACCTGATGAAGTTCGGCGGTCAAACCACTACGCAGTGGTGCCACCGCCATCGGCAGAGGCAGCACCGGTTGCGAAGGTGCTGCTCGACCTGGCGGCTGGATGATCTCGATCGGAACGGTTGGCTTGGTCGTCTCGTGACTCGGCTTTTGTGGCGGCTGCCCACGACGCGCAACATCGGGGTCAACCCTGGTCACCGACTCCGCCTCCTGGGTGGGCGGCGCGAGCACGGTCGGAATGGTTGTCACCAGCGCCCGCAGCATCTCCTCGGCCCCAAGATAGACCGGCTGATCGGTGCCGCCGAGCGCCCGCATCGCCACCTTCCCGACGGGAGACAGCATGATCTTCGGCAGTGGGAGCGCCCGCAGCGCCTCGGCCGAGTCCGGTGGCCGCCGACCCACCAGCAGCTCGAACAGCGTCACGCCGATCGCTCGCAGATCACTGGCCACCGCTTGCCGCAACTCAGGCCCCATCGGAAACGTCAGCAGACCGTGCAGCCGCGCTTCGACGACCCGAGAGATACCGTCCGCTGGCTCGCCTTCGCTCAGCAGATAGATGTCAAGTGGGGTCAGGCTCGCGTGCGCGACCCCAATGCGATGTGCCGTCGACAGCACCGACAAAAGAGGCCGCACCACCTGCGCCGCCACTGGCGGATCGAGCAGTCCGCGATCCGGCTTTTGCCACTCATCGAGCAAATCCTGAAGCAGACGCAGCGTGCCCAGCTCATGGACCAGGTACCGTGCCCCGTCCGGCTCACTGCCCTCTTCGATCAGCGCCAGCAGACCACGACTTTTGTCGAGCATCCGCAGCGCCGACAACTCGCGGGTAATCCGATCTTTGGTCGCAACCTCGCGAGCGGTGGCAGCAGGAAAAAATGAAATCGCGGCACGAACGCCTGTCGATCGATGGAAGGCGGCAAACACGCCGCCGCCCAGACGAGGAGCCAGCACACCTTCAACCTTCCAGTGCTGGCCTACCGTCTCGGGACAAAGCGGCGCACCATCGTGATCACAGGTGCGGGCAGAGGCAGGATACGTCGCGCCACATTCAAAGCAGCGCAGAGGGGTAGCTGTAGTCATGGCAAAACCTTCGACGGCGGTTTGATTACTTTATCACGCCCCGCGCCGGGCCGATTGAGCGAAGTTTTGCCGTACCGGATGGTGGGTGACGACGGAGTGAGAAATTTCTCAGACGAGAGCATGACGTTAGGGAAACTTTT
>CALLYL010000243.1 GCA_937859535.1 uncultured Myxococcales bacterium | reverse complement strand
GAGCTTGTAACACTGCTGGCGCTGGAAAAAATCGAAGAAAATCTCTTCCGTGGTCAAAGCCAAGACTTGGGCTGGGGCCAAGTATTCGGTGGTCAAGTATTGGGACAGGCGCTAAGCGCAGCGGTACAGACGGTGCCAGCAGATCGACACGTTCATTCTTTGCATGCGTACTTTCTGCGGCTGGGCGATGCCCATAAGCCGATTGTCTACACCGTTGATCGTGTTCGCGATGGCAGCAGCTTCAGCACTCGAAACATCCTGGCGACGCAGAACGGCAAGCCGATCTTCCAGATGCTGGCCTCCTTTCAGATCGAAGAACCAGGCTTTGATCACGCGGAACCGATGCAGCCGGTCGTGGGTCCAGATGGGCTTCTTTCCGAACGAGAGCTGTGGGCCAAATACGCAGAACAGCTTCCCGACAAGCTGCGCACTCGAGCCATGGCAGAGCGTCCGATTGAGCTGCGCCCAGTCACTCCCATCCATCCCTTTGCTCCCGAACAGAGTGTGCCTGACGCCGCCGTTTGGGTTCGCACGGCTGGAGCACTGCCGGATGACCAAGCGCTGCACAGATACCTGCTCGCATACTGTTCGGACTTTGCGTTTTTGCCCACGTCACTGCGTCCACACGGCGTCACGTGGGTGAACCCAGGCCTGCAAATCGCAAGCATCGATCATGCGATGTGGTTTCATCGACCATTCCGCATGGATGATTGGTTGCTTCACGTGATGCACAGTCCATCCGCATCGGGGGCTCGCGGTCTGGTGCGTGGCAGTGTCTTTTCAAGTGACGGCCAGTTGGTCGCATCGACTGCTCAAGAGGGCCTGATCCGCGTCCGGACGGCCCGCGAACCCTAGCCAACATGACCAGCAACCGTTTTGCTGAACTTCACGCTGCCCGCTCAGGTGCTGCACCATGTACACTGGTTTTGTGATGAACAGGTTCTCTACATTCGGGGCTGTGGTCCTTGGATTGCAACTTTTTGACCACCCCGCGCTGGCTCAAATTCAGCCTCTGGAAGCGGGTGCCATCCAGCCGCAATCGGGGACATCTGTCGCGACGCAGCCCGTGCCAGATCCCAACCTAGCAGCAGCACCGTCCGTCCCTCCGCCTGTCCAGCCATCAGTACCAGGCACACCACCGGTGCCGGCACTCCGCCATTCGCCGCGAGTGATGAGCCTGACCGCAGGCTATGCGTACACTCCGCTCAGCTACTTGCCACTGAGCCCCACCATCGTGGATGGGAAGTACCGCAATCATGGACTGAGGATCGACTGGAAGGCCGGTTGGCAAGTCGGCGGATTCCTGTCGGGCTGGCACTCCTACGTGGGCTTTTTCGCAGGCTTCTTCTACAATTTCGGCAGTGGCTTTGCGGACAATCTCGGTCTGAACTACGGCATTTTCGCCAAGCACACGATCTTCCCCGGCCGCCGATTCCGCCCCTTCTTGGCGTACGGACTCGGTGCGATTCAGGTCTGGGTTCGCGAGCTCGGGGGCCGAGGCATCGGCCATGTCACCAGATTGTCGCTCGGGCTGGACACCAAGCTGTCCGAGCGGGTCGCCCTGGAGTTCGATCTGTCGTACCAGTTTAACATCTTGCCAAGCTTCGCCATCGAAGGTGCTGAACCACGCAGCTTCGACTTCCATTCGCTCAGCCTGACCACTGGTATTTGGTACGGACGATAGTCCTACTTCGTAAGCTGTTGTTCGAGGAAGTGGAGTCGGTCGTTCCCCCAAAAGAGCTCACCATCCACCATCATCGCCGGAGCACCAAATACCCCTCGGCTGATGGCTTCATCGGTGTACGCACGCAGCTTGTCTTTGACCGCAGAGGTCTCGGTCGCGGCCATCAGCTCATCCGCTGAAAGTCCGCATTCCGACACCAGGGTTCGCAATACCGCGTCGCTGGAGATATCGAGATCACGTTCCCACATGCCAGTAAACAGGCTCTTGGCCAACTCTCCCGAGCGTCCGCTCGATTCTGCGGCAATGATGAGCCGCATTCCGCGAATGGTCGGGAGTGGGAAGCGACTCGACATCTGGAACGGAACTCCGTAGTGCTCTGCCCACCTTGCGAGATCCTTCACCATGTACTGCGCTTTGGGCACGCATACCGCTGGCATCACGTTTCCTTGCGCCTTAAACACCGCTGCCAAAACCAGTGGTTTCCAAGCAATCGTCGCCCCATGACGATTGGCAATGGCATCTAGCTGTGTCGCCGCCAGGTAGGAATACGGGGAAGAGAGGTCGAAGTAGAAGTCAATGTGCTTGCTCGACATGAAATACTTCCTATCACAGCCTGTCGGTTCGTAGTGTCATCTTCCATGCGGTAGCGGATCGGGCACCAGGTCGCGCAGCAGTGGCAGACAGTCCTTCCGAACCGCCAGCCGCAGAGGATTTCCCTCCCCCACGGGAGCGACATAGAACTCATATTCTGGATGCTGCTTCAGCCCCGCCACGGCTGTGCATAAGCTGCGTATGCAACTGACTGTG
>CALLYL010000242.1 GCA_937859535.1 uncultured Myxococcales bacterium | reverse complement strand
CGGGCCATCAGTTCGCGTACCGTTCAGCTAACACTGACGTGCTTGGTTGGATCGGAGCCAGCGGCAGAAGCAACACCGCTGAGCAGCGTCGCCAGCGCAAGCGTCCCCGACCGCAGGGGGCGCAGCATATTCTTGACCATTTCTTTTGGGTCCTCCAGGTAGGTGTAGGTACAGCGTTCGGTCCGCGTTATAGCCAGCCTGACCGGCGAATGTAAATCCCCAATCCGTCTATCGGCCGATCTACGTCGCTTGCTCGGTCTGGGGAACCTGAAGTCGGACTGAGACTCGCTCGAAGGACTGTTGCGCTCGGGTGGTTGCGTGGTCGGTGGGGCGCGGGGTAGGGTGGCGGCATGACGACGCAGCCGCTACCTGACGAACTTGCTTTGGCGCTGGTGGATGGACTTCTGAATCGGCCAATCGGGAAGCTGGTGCCGGTAGAGAAGCTGGTTGCCGTGTTGCGTCAGGTTGGTCTGCTTCACCTTCAGTCCGGGCACGCCGAGCAGCTTGGCCTCAAGGTGTGGCAGCGGTTTCACGGGCTGGTCGCTGGCCAGGGAACACTGCGGTCGTTGCTGCCACCTCCCGTTATCGATCTACTGGTGACCCTGGCGGCGCGATCGTATGTGCTGCCACGCCCGCTGCTGGTCGCGGTGCTGTCGCGACCACCTCTGCGACGGATGAGCCGAGAGCTGATGATTGGCACGCTGCTCGACTACAGTCGCAAGGTTCGCACCCAAGTCGGCGAGGTGTCACAGACCCGAGGCGGAATGCTGGGGCGATTGGCTACTGAGGCAGTCAAGAAGAGCACCTCGGCGCTGGGCTCGATAGCGCCCGGTATGACGGCGGCGGTATCCGATGAGCTGGAGCGCCAGTTTCGCACCCGGTCGAGCGAGTTTGCCGACTCCGCCGTCGATGACTTGGCGCAGCGCCTGGCCGCGATCCTGACCGACCCCACCCGTCACGCCGAGCGCCGCGAGCTGGCCCGTTCGCTGCTGGACTTCGCGCTCGACCTGCCCCTCCAGACCCTTCGC
Organism: uncultured Myxococcales bacterium; assembly: GCA_937859535.1. Taxonomy (GTDB): domain Bacteria; phylum Myxococcota_A; class Polyangia; order Palsa-1104; family JAEUJZ01; genus JAEUKA01. Next base: position 6,403 of record CALLYL010000242.1, on the reverse strand, counting down.
GAGGAGCTGACAAAACTTGATCCGCTGGCGATTTCGGCACTGGTCCGCAAGTCGCTGCACACCTGGTTACAGCGCCCTGAGTCCGAAGCCGAGCTACTTCACCTTACCCAGCATCTACTACACGGCCTACCCGAGCTATCGCTGACCGATGTCTTGGGCGAAGCCGTCCAGCCACTCCACCTGCTCCTCCGCGAGCTGTTGGTTGCGCAGCTCGCGAGCCTGCTTCCCTCCCGTCAGCCGACGACCGAATACCCAGAAGGCAGCCCATCCTGCTGACGGCGAAGGTCGGGGCGGTGCCACATCGGGCCTTGCTTGCTTGAGGGTTTGGCGCTCGGATACCATGACGGAGGGATGACCGCGCTCCATGACATATGCAGAGGGGCCGATGGCAGATATCTGGCTGCCCGCTATCACGACATCGTCTGCTACTACTACGTGAACCACGAAACCGACGAGAACTTCCGGGCGTTTGTGCGCTGGAGCGAAAAGCTGTTGACGATTTGGCCGCGTGGCACCGGCACCGCAATCTGGGTCGATGGGTTGGCCGCTCGGCATCCGCCGGGGCCGCAAGTCCGCAAAGCGTATGCGGAGCTGGCAGCCCGGCGCAGTGACCGACAGTTTGCCCGCGTCAGCATCATTCAGGCCGAGGGCATCCTGGGGGCCACGGTCCGATCGGTGCTAACTGGGCTCAACCTGCTCCGCCGTACGACCTTTCCTCAGTACGTCAGCCATGATTCGCTGGACGGTATTCGCTGGCTTTGCGCGAGGCTCCCTGTCGATCCAACGCGACCGAGTCCAGAGGAGATCCACTCATTTTTTCAGCAGACGCTCTCCGATTACCGCAAAAGCGAGGTGACAGAGCGCTGAGCACGGCGCGGATTGGAGAGGGGGGCCACAAAACGGTGCAACCGGCAGGAATCGGCTACCAAGGGGAGGGACGCTCAAAGGGGAAAACCGCTGAGGTTTTCTCCTTTGGTATAGGGGCTTAGTTTACGCCAACCGCCGTCCAAGCATTCCCGACCGCCGCATACTCCGCCCCGGTCGCGCCGTACAGATCCTTGGCCGCGCTCAGCGTCGCAGTCCGCGCCGCTTTGAAGTTGGTGCTAGAGGTCATGTAGACGGTCAGCGCTCGGTACCAGATCTTCTCGGCCTTGGCGCGGCTGATGCCGGTTACGGTCTTGCCGGAGGTGCGGTTCTTACCGCCTTCGGACAGCAGGTAGAAGAAGTTGTTGGCGATACCCGACGAGTAGTGAACGTCGATGCCGTTCTTGTACTTCGAGTAGTGGTCGATCGAGCCGCCATCCAGCGTCGGGTCCATCATGTTGCGCAGGTAGCCCTTGCCGCCAATCATGATCTTTTCGCCGATGAGGTAGTCACCAGGGTCCGCGCTGTTGCCCGCGTAGAACTCGACCGCAGTACCGAAGATGTCGCTCGTCGATTCGTTGAGGCCGCCCGACTCACCCGAGTAGACCAGCTTGGCGGTGCGCGAGGTCACGCCGTGTGACATCTCGTGTCCCGCGACATCGATTGCCACGAGTGGGCGGAGCTGCGTGCCGTCTCCATCACCGTAGGTCATGCAGAAGCAGGAGTCGGACCAGTAGGCGTTGTTGTACTTGGTGCTGTAGTGGACGCGGGTCTGCGCGCCCTTGCCATCGTTGGCGATGCCATTGCGACCATGGACGGTCTTGTAATAATCCCAGGTCCTGGCTGCACCGTAGTGCGCGTCGACGCCAGCGCTGGCGGCATTGCCCGCCGTGCCGTCGCCCCAGCTATTGCTGGCCTGGCTGAACACCGATCCGCCAGAGGTCTTGTTGGCCAGGTTGATGGTTGGCGAGCTGCCGTGAGCGATGTCGACCAGCTCATAGGCGCTGCCGTTTTGGTTCGTGCCAATCTGGACGGTTCCGCTGTGGATGCTGCGTCCGCTGCCAGTCACCGCACCGGTTTCGATCTCATCGTACGAGTCCAGATGGCGACCGCTGTTGGCATCGACGAAGGTGTGCAGAATGCTGGGCGTGCCATCGCTCTGCGTACCGTGCGACACGACCTCGTAAGCGAGTGCGATCTCCTGGCTGTCCGGCATCGCATAGACGGCCAGCTTGCTGTCGCCAACGACCGTTCGTTCATCGAGGAAGGTCTGCTTGGCCGCGCTCGCGGCTTCGCTGGCTTGGAGCTGTGGGAGCTGGCTCACCGGAATCGAGCTATTGAGCATCGCGGAGAACGTCTCATCCTCGCGGGCGCTGGTGTGAACGACGAAGTCACCGCCGTGAACCGGCAGTCCTCGATAGATGCGATCAAACCGGACGTGCTCGTGACCGAGCCCATCCACATGGCGGTTGCGCTGTCGGACCACATCGTTGCTATTCAGACCAAGCTGCACGCCACGAAGCTGGATCAGGGACACGGCCTGCGCACTGACTTCCTGCCCATCGCTGCTCACTGCATCAACCGCCAGCAAGTCACTACCACCACATGCAGGGACAAGCGCCGCCGAAACCATCGCCAACCAAAGAGTCTTACGCATGGGATCCTCCGTACCTGTGAATCGTTTCTTGAACTGAAGGCTTAGCGAATTGCGTGCCAACCTTCTCAGTAACCTCATCGAAGCTTGGGATCTTGGCTTCCCGACGATAACGTAAGCATCCTCCACGCTCGTGGGTGGCGAATCCCATGGGGGTCGAGTCCTCAGTTGGGACCGAGGCCCCCATCAGCCCATGGGCGGCATCGGTGCCCGGGGTCAGGACCGCCCGCCCAGCGTCGAAGCCATACTCAGCACGCTTTTCTTCGCGTAGGCTTCTCGCTACAACTCCGACCATCAGGTGGGCCACCACGCCCAGGCCAAAGTCATGCAGAAGCGTCCCAGCATCGTCGAAATCATTGGTGTTCCGTGCGACCTCGGCTGTAGTCAGCGCGGTGCCAACGTCGGTCCGGCCATGATTCGAGTGGCAGGACTCACTGATCGACTCGAAGAACTGTCGATTCGCGCTATCGATGGAGGCGACATCTTGGTGCCGCTGCGGGAGCGACTCGGCAAGCCGACCCAAGAGAATCGAGAACTGTACGTCTCGACGATTGGCCAGATCTGCGACGAGCTATTTGCTCGCGTGCAGGCCTCACTGAGAGAAAGTCGCTTTCCGCTGATCCTCGGTGGTGACCACGCGATCGCGGTTGGATCGATCAAAGGTACGGCGGACTACTGCTACAAGCAGGGCGGGCAGCTCGGGCTGTTGTGGGTGGATGCGCACGCCGACATGAACACCCCTGCGACGTCCCTGAGCGGCAACATCCACGGCATGCCCCTGTCCACGGTGCTCGGTCTGGGGTTCGAGCGCTTGGTGCATGTCGGTGGCGTGGGTCCAAGGCTGCGTCCGGAGAACGTCGCCCTGATCGGAATCCGTGACCTAGACCGTGAAGAGCGATCCTTCGTGCGTGAGACGGGAATCCGTTACTACACGATGAAGGACATCGACCAGCGCGGCATGTACGCAGTGATCACCGAGGCACTCGATGACCTGAACAAGCGCTGTGCGGCGCTGCATGTCTCGTTTGATCTCGATGCGGTCGATCCGGTCTATGCGCCTGGGGTGAGCACACCGGTGCGCGGCGGCCTGACCTATCGCGAGGCGCATCTGCTGCTGGAGGTGATTGCCGAGCGCGGGCTTCTGCGGTCGATGGATCTGGTCGAGCTAAACCCGATGAACGACGTCGGACACCAGACGACCCGGCTGTGCATCGAGCTGGCGCTGTCAGCCCTCGGTAAGGCGATCGTGTAGCCGATGGGTGAGTCGCTGCACGAATCGCAGGCCGAGCCACTGGCCCAGGTCGATCGCACGTTTTTAGAGACGTACATTGCGCCGCTTGTGAAGCCGCTATCGCTCTATCACCGCTACCGCATCAGCGGGGTCGAGCGGCTGCCGCTGTCCGGGCCGGTGCTGCTGGTCTGCACGCACTCGTTTGCGTCGTACGATCTGGTGCTGCTGACGCTGCAACTGATGCAGCAGACGGGGCGCTGTCCGCGTGCGCTTGGGCACAAGCAACTGTGGTTTTTTCATCCGCTGATGGCCAAGCTGAGCGACCGCATTGGGGTGGTGGCGGGAACGCCCGATGCGGGACGGCAGCTCCTAGAAGCGGGGGAACTGGTGGCGGTGGCTCCGGGGGGGACGAGGGAAGCGATTCGTCACTCGGGGCAGCGCTATCAGGTGTCGTGGCAAGGCCGGACCGGCTTTGCGCGCTTGGCACTACAGACGGGGGCCAAGGTTGTGCTCGCGGCGACGCCTTCTGCTGATCGGATCTTCACCGTGTACGACAATCCGGTGACGCGGGCGCTGTATGCGCGCTTTAAGCTCGCTCCGCCGCTGCTGCGTGGACTTGGACCCACGCTGATTCCTCGGCCTGTGAAGCTGACGAGCTATCTGTCCGAGCCGATCGTGCCGCCGCAGGGCGAGGTGACGGATGCGTCGGTGGCGTCGTTTCGGGATCTGTGTGAACAGCGGATGAACGCGCTCATCGCTGAGGCGGTGCGTGAAGAGAGGCTGACTTAGGCGCTAGCGGCAGGCGGGAGTGCGGGCTTGCTGTCGGGGGTCATGAGCGCGTCGGGCTTGCTCCGATAGAGCAGCCACAGCGATGCGGGCAGTGCCGTGAAGTCGGCGATCATCGATAGAACGAAGGCCACCGAGGACAAGATTCCGAACTGACGAATCGGCGGCAGCGTCGAGAAGGCAAAGGCCAGAAATCCGCCCGCGTTGATGAGCGTCGCAAAGAAGATCGCCTTGCCCGAGATGAGCAGGGTATGGCGCAGCGCTACTTCCGTCGAGGCGTTGTCCTTTTTGCCTTCTTGGAAGTGATAAAAGAAGTGGATCTGGTCGTTTTCGCTGGTGCCAAGCACCGTCGTCGCAATCAGGATCGTCGCGACGTTTAAGAACACGCCGATCGAGCGCATAAACAAGAACATCACCAGGATGGCGAAGAACGACGGAATCATCGCCATCACTCGCGCAATCCCGCTGCGGAACACGAGCAGGAACGACACGAAGATGATGCCGACGGTGAGTACGAAGCTTTCGACCAGCGTGGGCACCATGTGATGTGAAATTTTGGCCTCGAGTGGTGCCAGCCCAACCGGACGCATCTTGAAGTCAGCCAGCGCTGGGTACGCGGCGACCGAGGCTTTCCAGTGCGTCTCTAGCAGCTTGGCTAGCTTTTGAAAGCCCTCGAAGTCCTGGGTTCGGCTCACCACCGCGAAGTGGGTCTGCGCGACGTTGACCTTTTCGACGAAGCTCCGGAGCAGCGGCTCGCGACCGAGTTGGTTTTCGAGCGTGTCCGTGAGCGACTCCAGCCCGGCATCATCGGTCGGTAGCGTGTCGTTGCTCCCCGACAGGTAGCGCAGAGTCGACAAAATGGTGACCACGCTGGTGGCCGAGCCGACCTCTGGTTCTTTGTCGAGTCGCTGCTGAAAGTCGATGAGCCCGCGCAGCGCGGCCGGACTCGACACCAGGCCCGGCTTCCCCGACAACCAGATGTTGGTCACCGATAGGCCACCGATGAGCTTTTCCATCTCTTTGGTGCTCTTGTACATCTCCGAGTCGTGAGGGATGTACTCGATGGCTGCGGTCTCTAGCTTCATGGCCGGGAGCAGGCCGGGGATTCCAAACAGGGCTGCCGCCCCGACGCCGCACAGTAGCAGCGAGCCAAACACTAGGCCGTAGCGATAGCGATACGAGAAAAGAGGCAAGCGAGTGACCACCCGTTCGAACCAAGCCCCAGCGAGCTGTCGCTCGTTTCCGGTTGGACAGCGCAAGATTCGTTGCAGGGCCGGGAACAGCGTAAACACCGTCACCCAGGTGATCATCAGACCGACAGCGACCCAGATGCCCATCTCGCGAATGGGCCGGATCTTGGACACGGCCAGTGCGGCAAAGCCGACCGCAGAGGCAACGATCGAGGCTGTGCACGCCAGGAACTTGTTACACAGCGCAAAGATCTGGTGGTCTTCCACGGTTCGGTCCGCCGGCCGATCGACGTAGCGCGAGTGCAGGTACACCAGCGTCGCAGTGCATACGATCAAGATCGTCATCGGAACCAGAGACGAAACAATCGTGAACACCCCACCGGTCAGTCCGACAAAACCGACGGTGAACGCCGCACAAATCGCGAGGGTGATGATGAAAGCCAGCAGCGTTCGCCACGAGCGATACAGCCCGACGTTTAGGACGACGACGAACAAGAAGAACAGCGGAAAATAGCGGAGTCCGGCTTGGCGGGTGTCGTTGTCGAGATAGGCGTTGATGATCGGCGCTCCGACTTTGCGTAGCCGGGACAGTGGGGCCGGGCTGCGCTCAACGTCAGAGATGGCGGACTCGATGAGCTTGAGCGTGGCCTGCCGCTCGCTACTGTCCTTGACCCCGAG
>CALLYL010000241.1 GCA_937859535.1 uncultured Myxococcales bacterium | reverse complement strand
GAAGCCATGGTGGCCTTCTTCGAGGGCTATCTCGTCAAGCAAGGTTTACCGCTCGACCCTGCAGTGCTTCTAGCCCGCCGTACGGTCCTGCCTGACTTCTACCGCACGGCATGCCCCGATTCAACTACGGGCATCAAGTACAACAATTACATCCACGCCTTCCTGTACTTCGTGCTGCTGCGTGAGTTCAGCGAAGCCTCCGACGAAGGCCAGCCGGTGGTCTCGCCAGCCTTCCGCAACCCGGTCCCTCGGATGTCCCGGAGCAGCCTGCCCCGGCGCGACGAAAGCGTGCATTCGCCAATGCCCTATGGCTACATCGACGAGTTACGCCAGATGCTGGCAGCAGGCCCAAACTTCTGCGACTGGCAATGGGCGCAGAACGCACTGGGAGTTGAAATCGGCCAGAGAGGGCGCAGTGCACCCGACTGGTTCGAAGTGACCGAGGACCAAATTGACCGGGACGACACGGACTGCGTGTGGCGCGAGCGACCGATGGCGAACGGAATTCGCCTGGAAATGTGGAGTCCGGTGCGTTGGGTCGCGCTGCTCGTGAAGCTCATCCTGCCGCTGCGCACCTTCCAGGTCCGCATGCTCGATTCGGGCGAAGCCGATACGTGGCGATACGCGAACGGAAACTGGTCATTGAACGCGGGTCGGCTCGCACAGAGCGGCGAGCGGAGCCCCTTACAGCAAGGGGTGTTTCGCCGTAGCAATCCGCTCTCCGATGGTGAAGAGGCATCAACCGTGCTCTACATCAACACCAACAAGACAGCCGATATCGCCAGATCCGGCCCAGAAAAAGGCTACGTGTTGCCTTGGTCCTCTGGTGGACCGGTGCATCAGGATGTCTTTTACTGGCTGGAAAAGCTACGCAACTGGCAGCAGAAGTACAACCCTGTCTCGCGGCGCACATCTTGGACGGAACTGGATGGCCGCCACATCGATGCGAAGAGCGAGGTCCAGCTCGCTGGCTATTCGGACGCTTGCTTCCTCTTCAGGTTGGCGGAGCTCGGCGAGAATGAGCGGCATCTCACAATTTCGGACAGACCTATGTTCTCAGGCTGGTTTCGATTGCTGGAAGCCTTCGAATTGCGCCTCGCTGACCGCAGTGAAACTCATCGCAACGGAGCCCCGATTCGTTTCCTCCCGTCGCAGGAAGCGCAGAACAACGGGGTGACAACCCTCTTCCCCCTGCATAGCCTGCGGGTCTCTCTCATCACCGCGCTGGCCCTGGAGGGGCAGGTACCGTTTCCGATACTGCAAAAGCTCGTCGGCCACAGCCGGCTGCTGATGACGCTCTACTACACCAAGCCCGGCGCGACCCACATACGAGATGTGCTGCTAGGTGCTGCCGAGCGGCTGGAGGCACGCAAGGAATCAAGTATCCAGAACTTCCTGCTGGACACCGCACACGACGAACTGCTCCAAAAAGCCATCTGCAACAGCGTACCCAGCCTTGCCGCTGCCATCCCGCAGCATCCGGCTGCGCGCAACCCTGCAGGCTGGATGCCGATGCACCATGGTCTGTGTCTGGTCGGTGGCAACACCAGTGAGACTGAGGGTAACGGCGTTGTGGGCGGCTGCTACAACGGCGGGGCAAAAATAGGCTCACCTTCCGCTCCGAAGTACGGAGCGGTTCCGGGCGGCAGTCGCAACTGCGTGCGTTGTCGCTGGTTCGTAACCGAACCACACTACCTGCCTGCGCTGGCAGCTCACTTCAACACACTGGCCTATCACTTCGACGAGGCACGCAATGCCTGCCTTGTCCGCGAACAGGAACTGCAGGCCCTGAAAAAGCAGAGAGCTGACGCGGAGGATACTGGGAATCCGTTCGCTGGCCAGGACGTTTACCGGCAGACCGAACGGGTGTGGGAAAGCTCGATGAAGCGCTTCAGCGATTTGGCCGAAGACTTGGTGGCCTGCTGGCGTCTTATCGAGCGTTGCAAGGCGGCGCTGGGCGCAGGGCAAGGCGACGGTACGAAACTGGTCGCCGTTGGCGAAGTGTCCGATATGCAGATTGCCTTAGAAGAGACGGAGTCCGAATTACTCCAGTTGAGTGGTGTTTGCAACAGCGTCGAGATCTACCCCGACTTAGAGCCTGGGAAGGCAGTCTTCCGTCGCAGCCAGTTGCTCGATAGCGTCCTCTACCGCGATGACCTGTCACCCGTGTTCATGCTCCTGAGTGAACAGGAGCAACTACTCGCTGGCAACGCCTTCATGCGCCGATTGGCCCAGCAGATGAACCCTGCGAACCCCATGCTTGGTCAGCGGGAGGTGATTCGTTTGATGGACGCAGGAGTGCGCCTCAGCCACCACTTCAACATCGACCTCGCTTCGCTGCTGCACGCTGGCGGTCCCGTCAAGTCATTCCCCGCTGATCCTCGATCCCTGACCGGAGATGAAGTATGAGCGGCATGACAGACATCCACCCGGACGCCGTGCTGGCGTCTCTGCTGGACAAGGGCGGACGCTCGAACCGGCGGACGAACCTGGCAAAGATGCACGAAGTTTGCCGCAAACAGCACGCATCTGGCTCACGCGACTTCTCGTTGCCGTCCATTGGTCGTTTGGCTGAAGCCGAAGGCATCCTGAAGGGGCGTGCCCTCTATAACGCCCCATCCGCAGACTATCGGACGCTCATCGAAGCGTGGGCCGCCTATGCCGGCCCTGCCGAGCCCAAGCCGCCAAAAAACCTGGCGAGCCATGACTACCTGATGCGAATTGACGACCCAGCCATCCGCTCCATCATGCAAGCCACCATCGCTGAGCGGGACAAGCTCAAGGCACAGCTCAACGTGCTGAAGGCCCACACACAAGTGACCGTGGACCGGCGTCCATTGGGGGCGACGGTCTCTGCTGTTCCGTGGGGGCCTCCAGTGGCAGTGCTCTCCCTGTCTGCACAGTTGACGCCATCGGAGCGTGAAGCCTTGCAGAAAGCGGTTTCGGCCAGCTACCTCGAAGAGCGCGGGCTGAAGGAAGGTAGTCACGGCGAAATCGTCAATGAGCGCGGACGCACAGTGTTCGAGGTTGGCTTTGCTCGTGCCATTCGCAAGGTACTGGGCTGATTGTTGTCTTAGTGATCAGACTGTTCTGGTTAGTTTGCTGGTTTAACTTGAATGTCAGAGGCAGCATTTACGCACATCCCGGTGGAAGGCTGCTTTAGGCTGATTGCAGTCTCCCGAACCTTCCAAACCAGCGACCACTCTTGGCAAGAGCGGCCATTGGGTCATCTGTATGAATTCACGCACCATTCGGAAAATTGATAAATCGGCGAGCCGTCTCTTGGCATTCTTTTTTTTAGCAAAGATCGCATGGTAAGTTAGCACGCTAACCTTAAAAAAATGGAGGGGCCGTGCATATATCTAAGCTGACACTAGTCAACTATCGGAACTTTGCGAATGCCACCTTGCGCTTCAGCAAGGGCGTCAATACGATCATTGGCGAAAATGGCGCTGGCAAAAGTAATGTCTTCAAGGCAATTCGGCTCCTGCTGGATGACAGGATGGTCCGAGCTTCATATAAGCTTGATGAAACCGATTTCTATCGAGGGATTGGCTCCTGGCGCGGTCATTGGATAATAATCAGTCTTGAATTTGACGAAGTCAGCGCTGATGAGGCGATGCAGGCCTTGTTTGTTCACGGAACAGGGGTTGGCCAAGCAGGAGGAGTGGTAGCACATGCTACCTACAACCTGATATTCCGCCCCAATAAACAGATCAGAATGAATCTGGCAGCGCTTCCAGCTTTTGATGTTGTCGGAATGAATGCGATTCTTGATCGCATCACGATTGACGACTATGAGACTCTGTTTACTGGCAAGAGCACTGCTGATTTCTCCAGCCCAGAGGTTTACAAGAGCATCGTCGGAGACTTTGACAATGCTTTGTTTAATCACGAAGTCGATTTTCCTGAGCTAGGCATACGCATTCCAGGAACGCTGTCTGTTGCTAAGGAAGTTTCATTCACATTCATCCAAGCTCTTCGTGATGTTGTGTTGGAGTTTCATAACAATCGAACCAACCCTCTTCTGAACTTGCTGAAGAGCAAAAGTGGACAAATCGATCAGGTGCAGTTTCAACCGATTGTCGAGCGTGCTCGTCAATTGAATGCCGAGATCGAGGCGCTGAATGACGTCAAGACCGTTCGCTCAGACATTGCGCGGACGATTCATGATGCGGCAGGTCAGACGTACTCTCCAGCGCTACTGTCCATCAGGTCTGATCTGCCGGACGAAGCGGACTTACTCTTTCAATCACTCAAGCTCTTTGTTGGTGAGTTCGATGCAACCCATGAAGGAAGCATCCATGAGCTCAGCCTTGGTGGTGCAAATCTGATATTTCTAACACTGAAGCTTCTGGAGTTTCAGTATCAGCACCAACGCCGACCACTCGCCAACTTTCTTCTCATTGAGGAACCTGAGGCACATCTTCATACTCACGTACAGAAGACTCTCTTTGATCGAATCGGCTACGCAGACGCACAAATCATTTACACAACGCACTCGACACATATCTCGGAAGTCAGCAACGTCAAGAATGAATCGCACCGGGTTTGGTGGAGGCTAGTTTGTTGAAGTGCAGGCGCTAGCCT
>CALLYL010000240.1 GCA_937859535.1 uncultured Myxococcales bacterium | reverse complement strand
GATAGCTGCTTCTCTGGCACGGCTACTCGCGGTATTCTGATTGAGAGAGGCGGACCTTGGAACGTCTCATTGGATGGGCCCAAGCCGCGACCGTTTCCGCGTGGTCAAATGGATGGCCCGACTGGCCTGTTCTCCACAGGAGAGGCTGCTCATGGTAACTATGTCTTGTTATCGGCTTCTCGCAGTGACCAAACGGCCCATGAAGAAAATGGAATGGGCGTGTATTCCCGCGCACTTATCCATGCCCTCGCGACGTCTCCGGCAGATAACACAACCACCTATCGCACATTGATAGACAAAATCTCCGTGGAAGTCTCTAGCGTCGTTCCAGAGCAAAGCCCTCAGTTGGAAGGCAATCCCGACTCGCTCCTATTCTCTGGAAAAATGAAATCGAACGCTCTAGCATCTGCTGGCCATCGTGTCCTGTACGACAAAGAAGGGCGGTTACGGCTTCAAGCAGGTTCGATCCATGGCATTACAACCCAGTCGGTGTTTTCGCTGTATCTAACTGAAAGCACAAATTACGATCAAGCATCCTCACTGGGGGAGGCCGAAGTACAACAAGTTGACCCAATGCAAGCAACTCTCACTTTGATAAATGGTCTATCATTACCAAGCAATCGTATCACCAACCAAGGCATCATTGGAATTGAGAAATTACACTCATACACCAACGATCCCTTGCGACTGTATTGGATCAACAAGCCCAACAACATCAAAGCACAAGTTCGTTGCTCAGAATTGTATAAAGCAATCACCACACAGCATGTAGTCACAACGTCTGAGGCCAACTCCAAGCAACACGATGTGTCTGTACTGTGCAATGAGCGAACAAATAAAATCGAAGTCCGACGAGCCAGCTCAAGCACACCAATGATTGGCTTACCGCTCGATCAGAAACCCTCCGAATCGCTCCAGCGAACACTCAAGGAATTTTGGCGCTGGAAACATTTATACAGATTACAACAAGACAATCCATCCGCAAACGTACAACTAAAGACGTTTCCGGTTATCGTAACGCTAGACAAAAATGGATTTCCGATCGAAAGGCCAAGCCCATACCCCAATCGCCCCCCCACCCAGCACTTAACTGAACCATCGAACAGTTATTTCATGATTGAACTTACCAACACATCCAAAAATCCACTATATGTAACAATACTAGAACTCGGCAGCGATGGTAGCGTTGGTAGCGTTGATGTCCTATTTCCGACAAACAGAAATTCAACTGACAACCTAATTGCAGCAGATGGGAAGCCTCATATACTAGACTATCGTCCATATGTGTATATAATCAAGGGACCAGTCGGTCAGCGCTCTCTTCTGAAGCTCATCGCGACACGAGATCCGATCGATTTGAGCGGAGCCATCCAAGGCTCGATCCAGCGAGGTACGGATCGATCGGGTGATCGCACATCGCCGCTGGCACGGCTATTGCTCGACCTGATGAATGGCGAGCGTGGTGCAACCAGCAACCCATCCTCTCAAGTGTGGGGAACCACCGACGCGTGGATTGAGATTTCACGTTAACAGGGACAGCCGAAAAAGTAGATTGTGTAAAAGTAGTGATAGCAACGGGCAACGAACCCAGGAGGAAGCGATGCAAGACAAATTGATCGAGTTCATTGATGTCACAGAGCGAGTTCCCGAGATCCGCGATGAGCCATGGCGACTGTATTGGTTTCAACTCGACATGGATGAAGATGAATTCCTTCGCGATCCGGGGCCCATTCTGGTCGCTAGCAAGCTGGCCAAGCGAGTGGGTCGACTATCGCTCCGGATTGCCAACGCTTATGTTCCAAAGAGCGCAAGCAGCCATACCACAGGACTGGTGATGCTATGCAGCCAAACGACATTATTTTCAAACTTGATCCTGTTTAGACACCCCAAAGACCCGCAGAGATTCCAGCATAGACAAACCCAGTCAACGTCCAACCAGGATACTGAAACGGAACCGCTCCCGCCGATCTCTCAAACAATTGTGGATGTATCTTCGCAAGTACCCGAGCTGTCAGGTGAACCTTGGCATATGTACTGGTCGGAATTGAGTCCCGGTGATGCCGAAGTGTTCCTTCACGCACCAAAAGAATATCTGATTCAGAGTGGTTGCATTGATGACGCACATCACGTTACGGTACACATCGCCAATCCATGGGTACCACTATATCCTGGGCAGCCCTGCTGCCGGGTTGTCATTCGCTGCAGCGTCACAAACACCGTAGAAGTGATCATGTATCGACATGAACAGCCGTAGCGGTTGATAGAAATTCGCCATCGATCAGCCGAGAATACCCGCTCACGGATCGAAACGAAGCGCGTCACTGCGTCCGATGAGGATGAATGGTGCCCAGTAATATGGATGCGGATACTTCGCCCGCTGGGCTTGCATCGCCATTCGTAGCGACGAAGACCTCTCTCGCTTCACCGTCAAAAGCTGTCGGTAGAATTCTTTCATTAACCCAACCGTAGCGTTATCATCGATTCGCCACAGACTGGTCACTAGCGATTCCGCGCCAGCGACAAGAAAAGCGCGCCGAAGCCCAAAAACGCCATGGCTTGCATGTAACACCCCAAGACCACTCTCACAAGCAGACAAAACCACCAGCGCAGTGCCATGCAGATGAAGGTTGCGGGCTTCCTCGGCGGTTAGGATTCCGTCAGAGCCGGCATCTGATATCGAACCAGCAGAAGCTGCGCCGCTCAGAAACAGGGCCGAGCGCGTCATAAGTTGCTGAGGCGACTCAACCATGGTCTGTTCCATGGACGGAGTTTCTCTTCGAACGGGCCCAATGGCCTGGGCGAGTCCACGTGATGTCTGGGCCGCCTCTTTGGGGTCCATTGGATCTGTCGGTGAGGTAGCAGCCGGTTGCGCCAATCGAGACGCTTCCCGTGATGACGGATGACCGGCACCGGCATGGAGCGCCAAGTGTAGCAGCCAAGGAGACTCCGCTCGTCGCAAGTTGCTCTCTGATGCATCGGTTCCGGTGAGCACTCGTGAGGATGGCAGATACTTGGCAATGGAATCCACCTCGGCACGCGAACCGGGTAATGCAACTAACGATTGAGCCATTCCCAGAAGGTCTTTGGAACGATAGGCCAGCGGTGCCATTGAAGATCCTTCAGTAGTAGCAACAGACTGACTTACACTTATATCACCATAAGCAGGATCTGCGAATAGCAATGCAGTGCCTAATCGACTTTTTGATATTGTATCAAATCCACGAGCAAGATCGCGTCCAGAGGTCAAGTAGACAAATTCAAATTTATCGATCAAATAGCTCTGTCCATCATGGAGAGCATAGAATGGCAATGTATTCAGAACCCCATCCGTAGAAATGTAAATCTTTTTGAATTTCATGAAATATTTCTTCATCTTTGATATTATCATTTCATAAACACCATTTGCTAAAGCCATTGGAGAACTACGCCTATTATAAATTGCTGACATGAATACAGAAACAGCGTCTTCGATCTTACCGGCAACACCTAAGTCATAGACCAGCGGAGCATTGTTAGGTGAAATCACAATAGCAACATATCGAGGAGGTGACCAACGCAGTGACTCAGCCATGCCTGGTGCCATAAAGCGATACGGAGACAATCTCACGAACTCGATGAGCGCTTCGCCAGAACTGAGTCGAGAAGTTACTTGATCCAAAATGGTGTTTAGTGATTGAACAAGTGGACGGCGACTCTGGCCACTCGCAGCTACCAGTTTCCGCTCTAATTCATCAATTTCAGTTTGCATAGATGAAATGATGGAATTGTCATCACGATTACCTGTATTGGTATGCTTTCCCAATAACCGCAACACGAGCTGACCACGAAGTGAGTGAAGCCTCTCCATTACCTCATTGGTGTTGGCTACAGTGTTGTTAGTTTGCGTTGTCGAATTTGCGCGGAGTCCAGCCTCCAACCATCGTCCTTTACGTAATAGAAGCAGCCTGATGGCGAGTTGACGCGCCGTCGGTGCTTTTGAAAAGAGCAGACTGTATACATGCATGGCTAGTGCCTGATATTTATCCATAAGAGCAAGTAATCGAGTCTCTCCATCAGCAAGCTCAAGGATTCCTTCTTCGATCTCAAGTGCTCGTTGTAAGTGTACAAGGGCCGTTCGCTCATCGCCTTGGCCAAACGCAACCAGAGCCAATTCATGCTCAACTTGTCCAACCAATATATGATTTTCACCAAAAATCTTGACGCGAACCGCGAGGGCTTGAAGCAGCATTTCACGTGCGACACTCCAGTGCCTTTGGATTCTATGGAATTGTGCCATGCTATATAGCGTCTTTGCATATAGATAATTCTGTGTGCCAACCGACTTTTCTCTAAGATTCAGCGCCTCCTTAAGAAACAATTCAGCCCGTTCTGCATTTCCACTATCTAGATATAGTTTGCCTATATTTTCTATCGTCGAAGCATAATGCGGATGTCGATCACCTAGGCTTTGTCGACGGATCGAAATGGCTCTTTCATACATCGGCAAGGCTTCAGCATATCGACCACGCTCTCGCTGCAATTCGGCATAATTATTGAGAGTGGTGGCAATATCTGGATCTTGTGCACGTAGGATTTTCGTTCGAAGCTCCAGCGAGGTTCGCAAGAATTCTTCAGCGTAGGCAAATCGTCCCAGCTCGCGATGAAGTTCGCCAAGGCTATTCAATACATGAGCGTACCACCGGTCCTCGGTGAGGCCAGCCTTTTTGAGCACCGCCAGTGCTTCTTGCAGAGTCGCCTCAGCTCGATCGTATTTGGCTTGCGAGCGATAGAATTCCGCCAGATTGTTGAGCACTGATGCGCGTACCGACGCTTGAGAAGAGTCATCCTTGGCTAGAATACCAATGGCTTGCTGATAGGCCTCTTCGACTTGCTGATATTTACCTTGAATATCTAGTGTTGCGGCAAGTGAAGTTTTGAGCATGACCATTTTGAATTGATATTTCGCCGCTACTGTGATAAGGCTCTCGATAGCCTCTCGATACAGTTTCTCGGCTAGCTGATACTCGCCCCGCTGAAATTGCAAACGAGCTAGGTTCGCCAGTGGTTCACAGGTTCTCGGATGTTGTATTCCATGCCGTAACTGGGCCTCTCGAAGCGCATCCTGACAAGCTGCTAGCGCTTCTTGGAATGTACCGGCCTCGGTCAGCTTGAGACACATCTGAGAACTTGGCGACAACATCTGCTTCGGGCTTTGCGCCGTCTCAGCGAATGCAACGCACGTGATGAGCCCTAATAGACAGGTCATCAGCCAGAGCATGATTGGCAATCGATGTTTCATGGGCTCACCTTAGTGGAAGTCGACCCGCAGATGCCAATCCACCAAGCAAGTGTTGCGCCTTGGCTGCCGATTGCGCAGGTGTCGACAGAAACTCGCGGACCCATTGCTGTTGATAGGCCCGCCCTGGGCCCGCCTATCGGCCCGCCTATCGGCCCGCCTAGCCAGTACGATCGGGTGGTTGTCGTCGGCGAATTTCGATTGAGTCGGACTCGCCCTCGCGGTAGACATGAGAGGAGGAAATGACCTCTCGACCGACTGAAACCGATCTCCAGATCCCATCGGCCACGGTGCCGGTGCCCGTACTGAAGCAGGTGTTGCCGCTGCCTGAGGGATTTTCGCTGCTCAGTGGGTCGACTCTATCGGCATGGGTCGTTGATCACGAGGTTCTGATTGGCCGCGAGGCAGATGCCAATGCGGGCATTCGACTGGCAGACGATGCCAAAGCGTCGAAGCAACATGCACGACTCCGCCCGTCCGCAGGCGCACTCGAACTGGTCGATTTGGGCAGCAAAAACCACACGTATGTAAACGGCCAGCAGGTCTCAAAGGAATTGCTGCGTGATGGGTCGGTGGTGCGGGTTGGCAACTCACTGTTTGTGCTGCGCTGGGAGCGGCCAAGCGTTGTCGATGCACCACGAACGGACAAGCCACTCCACGAGCGACTCCTCGGTCGGTCGCAGGAGGTTCGCTCGCTGCGTCACTCGTTGAGCGTAGCAGCGCGCTCGGGGGAGCCTGTTTTATTGACTGGTCCGACGGGAACCGGCAAGGAGTTGGGGGCAGCGGCCATCCATGCTCTGTCCTCGCGAAGCAGTCGGCCCCTGGTGGCGGTCAACTGTGCGGCGATTCCTCACGGCGCGGCGGAAAGTGCGCTCTTTGGTCATCGGCGCGGCGCATTTACCGGAGCGGAGCGCGATCACGACGGCTACTTCAAACAGGCCGACGGCGCAACGCTGCTACTGGATGAAGTGGGCGAGCTGCCGTTGGAGATCCAGGCCAAGCTACTGCGCACGCTCCAGCCCGCACACAGTGGGCCTGCCATGCCACCAAATCGCAACCTGTTGCGAGTGCAGAGCTACGGTGGTCAGAGCGAGTTTCAGGTTGACGTACGCATCATCGCGGCGACTCATGATCTGCGCCGAGCTGTCAGCGAAGGGAAGTTCCGAGAAGACCTGCTCCAGCGACTGTCCGTGCTACCAGTGCGGTTCCCTGCCCTCTCCACGCGCCGGGAGGACATCTTGCCGCTGGTGCAGCACTACCTAAACCTGGCGAACCCGGCGGACCGACCGCACCGGCTGAGCGCACGCTTGGGCGAGCTACTGCTGCTATATCCGTGGCCTGGCAACGTCCGCGAGCTAGAGAACCTGTGCAAACGGCTACGCTCGCTGCTTCCTTCGGCGGCTGTGATTGATCTCACGGATCTCCCGGAAGATTTGCTGGAGCAGCTATCGGCACCCTCCTCGCCGCGAACGGAAGTGCCGACGGATGACAGCACCGATCCGGATGGAGAGGAACAGCCGATTACCCAAGAGTTACTCGTCCGTCTACTGAGTGAACATGACGGCAAAATCTCGGTGGTGGCGAAGCTGCTCGGGCGATCGGCACGACAGGTTCGGCGACGGATGGATGAATTTGGCATTTTTCGGCCCTTTGCACGCGGGGGAATCAGTACAAAGCCAGCCCAAAAGCCTCCTCCCAGTTCTGAGCCAGAGCGCAACGACGAATGATCGACTCGCGAGATCCCTTGCTCGGCCAAGTCGTCGACCGATTCCGCATCGAGCGTGAGCTTGGGAGAGGTGGAATGGGGGTGGTCTACCTGGCTCGACACGAGGAGCTTGGCAGCCTAGCGGCAGTGAAGACCATCTCACCGCTCGCGAACCAAGACGAAAAGGCTCGAATCCGGTTCATTCGTGAAGCGAAGGCACTCGGAAAAGTCCATGCCGAGGGATTGGTCAGCATTCACAACGTCGGCGAACTTCCCAACGGCTCCCCCTACATCCTGATGGAGTACGTCGAGGGACAAAACCTCGGAGCGCGTCTAAAGGAGTCCTCTCCATCGCGGCTTCCGCTCGACCTCGCGCTCTCGATCGTGGCGCAAGTCGCGACAACTTTGACCAAGCTGCATGCCCAGGGAGTGATCCACCGCGACTTGAAGCCCGACAACATCATGCTAGTGCCTGATGAGCATTCTCGGAGCGGGATGCGCACCAAGCTGCTCGACTTGGGAATCGCCAAGCTGCTCGAGGACAACGCCACCACGCAGACCAACGTGCCGGGCACGCCGCTCTACATGGCCCCAGAGAGTTGCGCGGGTCAGCGAGTCGATGGGCAGGCCGACATCTATTCGCTTGGCTGTGTGCTGTACGAGCTTTTGTGTGGTCGTCCGCCCTATCTACCCGACGGCGGCAACTTGATGTCGAAGCACATCTTCCAGCGGCCCGAGCCTCCCCGCAAACGCGTCCCAACGCTACCCCGTGCTGTGAGTGAATTTGTGCTGGAGTTGCTGGCACGTGAGCCCACCGAGCGTCCCTCCGCCACCGAGGTTGCAAGACGAGCCAGAGCACTGCTCATCGAGCCCGAGCGGGCATCATGGAAGCGGCGCTGGCTCTGGCGGCACCTGCGACCACAAGGGACTGGCATACGCCTTGCCTACGTCATCAGTATGCCTCTGCTTCTCTTCATCTTGTTGGCTCTACTGGCACCGCACCAGGTCGTACGGCTGCTTCCCCGACCATTGGCTGAGTATTTCCCGGAATCGGTGATGGTTCGAATCCCCGGCGGGCACTTCATCATGGGCTCGACGGTAGCGGAGCGTCAGGTTGCACGCGACCTGGCTGTGGAACTAGACCGCGATCTTCCAAAGGAAAAACAGTTCTACGTTCAGAACTATCTTGTCCAAGATTACCTGGATAGAGAGTCGGTCATTCGCACTGTGGAACTACCGGCTTTCGATATCGATCGCAAGGAGGTGACAAACGAGGAGTTTGCTCAGTTCCTGCGGAAGGAACTTCAAGTCGGACGCATCGTTGTCAAGGATGAGTGTCCAGGGGAAAAACATCCGAACATCGGAGTGAAGGGTTTCCCCTGCGTCTATCGAACGGTCAACGGCGCACCCTACAAGAACCTGTACAATGATCCTCATTACGGCGGAATGACGTACAAAGCGGAGGAGCGAAGCTTTGTTGTCAGCCCGGAGTTTCGTCGTCACCCGGTCGTGATGGTTTCGTGGCAAGCGGCCACCGACTTCTGTGCTGCGCAGGGTAAACGACTCCCCACAGAAGCAGAGTGGGAATACGTGGCTCGACGCGGCGACCGTCGCTTCCCATGGGGGGCCGAGCGTCCAAGCTGTGGCCACTCGGTCCTCGAGCGCTGTGGAACGGATGGCGAACGCTGTGCCTGCACTCCCAAAATAGGAAGTCCGAAGCTTCCCAATGTGGGCTCGATGCCCCTCGATCGAACCTTGGATGGCGTCCTGGACATGGGAGGCAGTGTATCGGAGTGGACCTCTGACTGGTTTGTGATCAAGCTGCCCGAAAGCTCGACGGTTCTGCATTCTCCTCACCAAGATGCGCCTCAAACGCCGAGCCCCAATCAGCCGCGCTACCGCGTCTTGAGAGGTGGCGCTTGGAATGAGGACTTTCTGTCTGCTCGTGGTGCTGCCCGCTTTCGTGCTCCGGAAGATCGATTGCTCTCCGGCGTCGGCTTCCGTTGTGTCCGAGAAGTTCAGTAGCGCTCTCCATCACCCGATGCGGGTGTGTCGTTCGAGGTTCGTGATGTCTCGATGCTTGGCCTTGTTGATGTGGTGTGTCGTATTGGGCGTCGGATGCGCTGCTCCAATACAAAAAAGTGGAAGTCCTTCTGTCACGATTGATGTGTTTCGGAAGGATGCGAAGAGCGGCGGCCTAAGTCCTCTTGTGGCTACAGATGTGCTAGGTGCCCGGCAGGAAGCTGTGCTCGACATTCGAGTGGATCGTCCGTCCTACGTGACCGCAGTGCTGTACGCCGCTGCTGGGATCTCGCAAGCACTCACGAACGTGGGCAACGCGCTACTCCCAGCCAATCAGTCACTGCGCGTCACTGTTCCGCGAAATGCGCCGCCGGGAGTGAAGGAATCTGAACTGCCCATTGTACTCGCCGTGAGTGCCACCCCAACTGCACCCATGCTCAAGCAACTCCTGCGTCTTCCTTGTTCCGATGGCGGAGGACGTGGCGATCCCGAACCGACGAAGGATGGCAAGGACAGTTCCAGCGGTTCCTCTACTTCTGGGGGAGACACCGGAAAGCCCCCGGCTCGAGAATCGCGTGGCGGCAACACCATCCTTGGCCCCTGTATGAATTCAGCAGGATGGAGCGACTCGGTTACGGTGCGGACACTGGTATTGCGCTCGGAGTAATGGACAGATCGCGTTTAGGCGAGCGGTAGCTCAAACCCAACGATGGCCCCGCCTGACTCACCATTTTTCGCAAACACCCGACCACCGTGGGCTTCGGCGATGCGCCGGACCAGCGACATCCCTAGGCCCAGACCGCCCCCATCGCGGGAACCTCGGCGAAACGCTTCAAAGGCCCGGCTCTCTTCGCCTTCGGAAAAACCTGCGCCATGATCTTCGACGGAAAAACGCACGGCTTCGGCCACACGCTCGACCCGCAGCACGATCGGTGGGGCTCCGTGCTTTTTGGCATTGTCGAGCAGCGCCGACAGCGCCCGAGATAACAAGGTCGCATCCGCCGACAGAGACACGTTTTCAGCGACAAGCAGACTCTCGGGAAGGGCCGCCCGCGACAACGCCCGTGCCGCCAGATCGTGCGCACTGACCGTGCGCCTCGACAGCGCTGAAAAGTCGAGTCGGGCCTGCGCCAACAGCTCGCCCACGAGCTGATCCATTTCGACGACTTCTTGGTCGATCTCATCGAGGTGGTGTTGGTTGCCATCCCGCGCCATTTCTAGTAGCAAGCGAATCCGGGTCAGCGGGGTCCGTAGCTCGTGCGACACCGCCGCCAATAGCTCGCGCTGGTCCTTCAACTGCTGCTCGATCCGACTCGCCATTTCGTTGATGGCCAGCGACAGCTCACCGACCTCGCCGACCTCGCCATGCCGAAGCCGCGCTCGCCGGTCGAGCTTGCCCTCACCCAGTTGACGGGCGACATCGGCCAGCTCGCTCAGCGGCTGCCCGACTCGATGCGACACCCAACCGGCCAGTCCCCACAGCACACCCACCGCCGCCAGCAGCGCCAGGAGCGTCCGCTGCCACGGTGCTCGCCCCATACCCGAGTCAAAGCACAGCTCGGCCCGTCCGAGCAGCACTCCGTCGCGCAAAAGGGGTGCCCGAAACGGAAAGCGGCAGCGCCCTGGGAAGTCGTGCCCATCGAGCAGTTCCCCCGAAGGCAACACCACTCGCGTCGCTACCCCGAGGTCGTGGCCCATGCTCTGCTGCACCCGCAGCCGCGCCGGGGGATCATCCCACACCGGAAGTAGCAGCCCCGACACAAACCGAGCCACCCCTTGCTGATGACTGCGCCAGTCATTGCCACTGCCCGTCGCTCGCAGCACCAGCACCACCGCTACTAGCGTGGTCATGATCGCCAGCGTCAGCCACACAAACAGCCGCCTGCGCAGCCGGGCTCGGAAGTAATACCGCATCCGATCTCGACGGGTCGCAGGTTGGCAGGGTCTTTGATGAAAGTCTCTCACTCGCGCTCCTTGGCGAGCACGTAGCCGACACCGCGAACGGTCTTGATGAGCTTCGGTGACTTGGGATCGTCCCCGAGCTTGGCGCGAAGATGCGAGATGTGGACATCGACCGTGCGTTCACCAACGATGACATCGTCTCGACCAGCAAGCGATAGCAGTGCATCGCGAGGAACCACCCGTCCGGCGCGCTTGGCCAAGGCCAGCAGTAGATCGTATTCGAGTCCGGTGATGTCGACTTCTCGACCTTCGCTGAGAACCCGACGGGAAGCGATATCGAACGCGATACCAGCTACGACGAGACGCTCGCCATCTTGGCCGGGCTGCGCTCGTCGGAGCAAGGCACGAATGCGGGCAAGTAGCTCACGGGGACTAAATGGCTTGGCGAGGTAATCATCGGCCCCCAGTTCGAGACCGACAACGCGGTCGGCTTCGTCGCCACGAGCGGTGAGCATGATGATCGGGACGCGGCCGCCTTTGCTGCGGATGCGGCGACAGACCTCAAGACCGTCGATGCCGGGCATCATCACGTCGAGGAGAACCACATCGAAGCTGGCGTTTTCAAGAAGCCGCAGGCCGCTGTGTCCGTCGCTGCGGTGTTCGACAGCGACGCCGTTTTGGCCCAAAAAGGTCTTGAGTAACTCGGCGATGCGGCCGTCGTCGTCGATGAGCAGGGCGCGAATCTCGGCCATGACCGACAAGCTCCTTTGGGGCTGAGCCTTTCACGGACGAAGGGCGGTGTCTACTTGGCGGGTGGAGCGGCTTCCGCAGCAGGCGGAGTGGCACTCGGATTCGTCGCTGGCGCAGCATCGCTATGGCCACCTTTGCAGCAGTGGTCGCGATGACAAAAGCGCGACAAGGGCGCACCGCCACGATGCATGTAGCGAATACGGGCGATCTCACCGCCGAAGCCTGCAATCACACCGAGTCCTAGCAAGGCGATGACAATTTTGCGTCGCATGGTCGTTTTCTCCTGACGAAACTCTGTCCGGGGCTTCCGGTCACGTCGTTTTCGGTTCTATTGGCGAGGGGCCGTCGCCTGCGACAGTCACCCCTCGCCATCGAGGTCGGTGCTTCTACCAGCGACCAAAGAAGGGGCCGTTGGCGATCAGGTTGGCGAGTCGCTCACGCTGATCGGCGTCGAAGGTCGTGTGCAGCTTGGCGATGGCATCGACCATGGCTTTGCGCAACGCATCGTGGGCCTCATCGTGTCTCGTCACAGCTTCGGCCAGGGCTTCCTCGCTGAACGACTCGCTGCGCAGGGTGCGGGCGACATCGCCACGGGCAGCCCTCAGGACGTCACGGTTCTTGCTCATCACTTCGCGGAGGTTGCCCAACACCTCACGCAGCGCTTTTTCTTGAGCAGGCGTTGCATTCAGCTCGGATGAGACACGACGCAGTAAGAAGTCGCCCATCCGCGAGCCACCAAACGATTCCTGGCCCTCTCCGCCTTCTGCGCTGTTGCCGTGCCCATGTCCGTGACGATGCCACCCGCCGCCACATCCACCGCCACCACATCCCCCACCACCACACCCACCGCGCCAGCGACCCCGGCAACCGCCACGTAGAACCTTAGCCAACGCCACCAGACAGATCGAACCCAGGATGAATCCACACATACTCGTTCTCCCTTTTTGGACCGAGCCGCCGACCCGCAACCCGCGTTTCGTGGCTCAGTGCTTATCTGTCCCTAACCGTAGCTAGGCACTGTTAAGCGTCCGTTTGGAGACCGTAAAGAAGTGTGAAGCCGCTCGGATCGTTAGGTGCGGGCGCGGAGGAACTCGAGGCCCGGCTTGGTGCCAATGTGGTGGCGGGCTTCGATGAAGCGGATGGTGCCGCTCTTGCTACGCATGACGACCGAGTGAGTCGATGCCGCGCCGCCCAGGAAGCGCACCCCTCGGAGCAAGCTACCGTCGGTCACGCCGGTCGCCGCGAACATCACCTGACCCTGCGCAAGGTCTTCAAGCTGATAGATCCGGCTTGGATCCTTGATGCCCATCTTTTCGGCTCGTCGGATTTCATCGTTATTGCGCCAGCGCAACTGACCTTGCATATCCCCACCCATGCAGCGCACGGCCGCAGCGGCCAGCACACCTTCGGGAGCACCGCCGGTGCCGAGCAAAATGTCGATGCCACTATCGGGCTGGGTCGCCGCCACTGCGGGCGCCACATCGCCATCGCTGATGAGACGAATCCGTGCTCCGGCCTTACGCACTTCAGCGATCAGCTCGATGTGACGATCTCGCTCTAAGATGACGACGGTTAGGTCGGACACCGCGCAGCGTTTGGCCTCGGCGACCGCAGATAGGTTCCAGGTCGGTGACTTCGCGATATCGATCGCCCCGCGAGCCCACGGTCCGACGACGATCTTGTGCATGTAGGTATCGGGCGCGTTCAAGAATTGACCGTCGTCAGCCACCGCAATGACTGCGATCGAGTCCGGCTGCCCAGTCGCACACAAGTTGGTACCCTCCAGCGGATCGACAGCGATATCGACTCGCGGAGCATGATGATCGGGATGATTCCAGCCGCTCCCGACGCGCTCACCGATGTACAGCATCGGCGCTTCATCGCGCTCGCCTTCGCCGATCACGACGGTGCCTTTGATCTCGACGGAGTCGAAAGCGCGCCGCATCGCGTCGACGGCCGCTTGATCTGCTGCTTTGCGATCGCCTCGTCCCATCATCCGCGCCGACGAAAGCGCCGCCGCCTCGGTGACACGAACCATCTCTAACGCTAAGTTGCGATCCATCTGTACGTTCTCCTTGTCGAGAATAGGGAGCCAAGACGCCAACGGGTTCGATGCGTTAAGGCTGCTCACTGTCGGCTAGCTTGCCGCGAGAAAGCAACGTCTGCATCGACTCCGAGAGCCGACGCGGGCGACCATTGCGACCGACGACCGCGTGATGGGTGGTGCCAGCGATCAGCAGCTCTCGGCTGTCCGAGTCGAGGATCTTGTAGTCGAAGATCACCCGCACCGGCCCCGGCTGACGCAGCATCGCGTCGAGCAGCACAACCTGATCGTAGCGTGCCGACTTGTGGTAACGCACTTGCAGTTCGTAGACGGGCAGCAGCATGCCCTCGGCTTCCATCTCGTGATACGAGTACCCAAGCCGCCGCAGCCACTCGGCCCGCGCTTGCTCGAACCAGCGCAGCGCCACCGCGTGGTTTACGATCCCCATTTGATCGGTGTCGGCGTATAGCGCCCGGGCCGTCGAAACTACCATGGCGGCAACCTAGCAAGGGTCGTCGCAAATGGGAAGCCTCGGTCCCAACCTCGGCCCCGCTCAGCCGCTCTTGCTGACTCGAGCGGTCTGAAGTCGAACGGCTTTCGGCTCCCCGAACAGCGGTGGCTCCCCGGCAATGCAAACACGGTTCCGACCCCCCTGCTTGGCCCGAAACAGCGCGGCATCAGCGGCTTGCAATAGACTCGCTGCCGAGGTTCCATCGGTGGGACAGCTTGCGACACCCACCGATATGGTCAGCATGCCGCCGGGCAGCTCGTGGGTCTGTGGGAAACGTTCTGCGGCGACCCGTGCTCGCAAGCGCTCGCCAATATTCGAGGCCACGCGGTGATCCGCGTTGATCAGCAGCAGCGCGAACTCTTCGCCACCGTAGCGAGCGACGACGTCATTGACACGACGGTGTTCGGCAATGAGGCGCGCCACCCGTCGCAATACCTCATCTCCGGTCTGGTGCCCGAAGCGATTGTTGTACTGCCGAAAGTGATCGACATCGACCATCAGCATTCCCAGCGGAATGCCGGTTCGCAGGGAGCGCTCGACTTCCAGCACCAAGTGTTCTTGCAGGTAGCGATGGTTGTGCAATCCAGTGAGTCCGTCGGTCGCCGCAAGCTGGGTCAAACGGCGGTTCGCCTCTTCGAGCGCCCGCGTTCGTTCGCGAACTCTCGCGTCGACGTCCTGCTGCACTGCTTCTAACTGCTTCTGCTGTTCGCGCAGCGTATGCAGCAACGTTTCACTGGTCCGCTGGAGCCGCTGTTCCCGCAGGATCGACTCCACGCACAGGTGAAGCTGGGCTTCTTCAAACGGTCGCACCACGTAATGGCAGACGCCTGCGTGACTCACGGACAGGGTCACCAGCTCATCCTGCGGAGACGCCATGAGTAACAGCTTGCCCGCCTGCGGCACCCGCTGATGGAGTTCGATGAGCGCCTCCAGCCCCCCTTCGTGCAGGATCTGACCACCGATGAGAAGCAGCGCCACCTGTTCGCCCCGCTGCTCAAGTTCGTCGAGCCGGTGAAGCAGCGCAGTTGGGGACTGCAAGCTCTCGACGATACAACGCTCGCCGAAGCGGGCGAGGAGCTGCTGTCGCAATCGCAACAGCTCCCACTCTTGGTCGTCTAGGCACAGGATGAATTCACGCACCGGCCAGTCCTCATATGGCAGTCCCATCGGGGGACTATCTGATCACCACGCCTCTGACAGAGAGAGCGCCCGATCGAAGCGGGGCACAAACCACCGTCGAAGGTAGAACCTGACTTGGTGCGAAGAAAAACTTGATGCCTAGCATCAGCCGACCTTGAAGGCCGCCTTTATAGCACAACTGCGATTCCTGCACAGCCTGCGAAAAGTCGGATCATCGGTCCTGTTGTCGAGGCTGCTATCTACCGAATCATCGACACCCGGGACAACGACTCACATTGACTTATGGCGGGCCCGTGAACCTATGGTAGGTTGCGCGGCCATGGTCATGGAACTTGGCAAGCGTCTTTTTTCCGTCGGGCTGCTATTCGGAATGCTCGGGATGTGCTCGACGAGCGGCTGCGAAACAAGTGACCCGTGTACGCTCCGTCAGGCGGCATGTGTCGACGTATCACTCATCGGCAAGCGAACCGACGCAATGGGCGCACCAATTGCGTACCGTGATCTATCGGTGCAGGTCTGTGGCGGGCCGGCAGCGGCGACGGCACCATGCAGTGAAGGCCAGCCGCCCCCGAGCTGCAGTAACGAGCTGGCGCGCACGATGTCACCCCAGACCCTCACCGCCGTTGCCGCCTACTCCGCCAACGTCCAAGGCCTGGTTAGTTTTCAACTGCCGTCGTCGTTTAACGAGCAGACCGATGAGCCACCGCTTGAGGTCGACAGCCTCGATGCCGTCGCCCGCAAGGCTCGCCTGCTGATGCTGCGCGATCGAGATCCCCGTGCCGTAAGAATTTTGATCACCCAACCGCAGAGTTCTGGCGCGCTCACCGTCTGGGATTCGCGCTGCGAAGAAGACTTGTTCTCGGACGACGAATGGTCGAAGCTCAAATACTATCGTGTTGGCAAAAACGAGTACCGATCGGTGTTTGCTCCTCTACGCAAGGCTCAGACTTCTACCCCTTAGCCTCGGGGTGATGACAAGCGAAGGTGCCATGTGACGACACCGCTTCGCGTAGGTGTGTGGGGCACTGGACTGATGGGCGAACGGCATGCTCGTGTGCTGAGCAGCCAGCCCGATGCCCAGCTCGTCGCTGTTTTCGATGTAAACCCCGATCGTGCTCAGGCCGTGGCGGCTCGCTACAGAACCAAGGTGGCACCTTCCCCGGAAGCGCTGCTCGCCGAGGTTGATGCGGTGAGCATTGCCTCACCGACGCCGCTGCACTTTGCTCACGTAGAGCAAAGCCTGAGCGTAGGGAAGCACGTGCTCGTCGAAAAGGCGATCACCGAACAGGTCGATCAAGCAGAAGTGTTGACGGCGCTGGCCCGTCGCACCGGCAAACTGCTGATGGTCGGTCACATTGAGCGCTATAACCCGGTCTTTTCGGAGCTAAAGCGACTCATTGCGGACGGCAAGCAGTGCCCGTTTGCGATCGTGTTTCGTCGTTTGTCGAGCTTTTCTACGTCGAGTCAAGCGGTCGACGTAGTGCTCGACCTAATGATCCATGACATCGACCTGATGCTGGATCTGTGTCGCGGCCTGTCCATCTCACATCACGATGGTCTGGGCCGGATCGTTCGCACCCGCGAGATCGATCACAGCGTTGCCCACGTCGGCTTTGCAGGTGGTCCAGTCGTCACGCTCACTGCCTCGCGAGTCACCGAGCATAAGGTCCGCAGCATCGAGGTCACGACACCGTCCGCCTTTATCGTCGCCGACCTGCTCCGCAAGGAAATCCAGAGCTACCGCAACAACACCTCGTCGTACCAAACGGCGGATGGTGGCGTGTCGTACCAGCAGAACACCCAGATCGAACAGGTGCAGATTCCGACGATCGAGCCGCTTCTGTTGGAAATTCAGGACTTCGTGCGCGCCGCTCGAACCGGCCAGCCTCCGCTGGTCACCGCTGAGGATGCCACCGCAGCGCTGCGGCTCACCCAGTCGCTCCGGCTCCAAATGCTCAGCGGCCTATCGTAGCCCCAGCCCCCGCTACACCCCAGGTCGACCCACTTCCTTTCCATCGCCACGTAGTCGAGAAGCGCTTTGCTTCTGAATCTCGGCAAAGTCCCGCACATGATCGCCCTTAAACAGCTCTTTGAGCGTCGTTACTCCGAGCTGTTCGACGGAAAATAGAAAGTGCGCGAGGACTTTGCGGTCGCCGTACTCCTTGGCTGAAAGCCCCGTCCCAATCAAGAAATACAGATGTGCAGCCAGCCCATATTCGCCCAGATCCAGCGCGATATCGGCATAGCGCAGATAGTCCTCCCCCTCGATGCGACGCTCTTTCCATAGCGAGCGCAGGGCCAGCCGTCGCAGCATCTGCTGTCGCCGCTGCTCACCACGGGACACCGCATCGATCTCGAACATCGGGTTGCACCGGAAGACCTCGGTTCGCGTCTGTTCCCACTCATCGAAGGAATCATCGGCCTGCTCAGCGCGCCGCAGCGCCACCCGAGAGCTGCTTGAACCCGGCCGCAGCTCGCGCATGTTTTTGGCAAACCATCGCTCGTAGCGCGCCAACGCCGAGCACGGATATTCGAGCAAGATCCCGTCGTACAGCGTGATCGCATCGTCGAAGCGAGCCTGCTCGTGCAGCTCGACCCCGACCCGAATCCGCGCATCCAGGGACTCGTAAAACACGATCAGGTAGTCGCGAAGCTGCTCCAGAAAGTCGTGCGCCAGGTTGTCGGTCTTCGAAAAGTAATAGATCGGCTTCAGATACAGTCGCGCCAAATCCAGCTCGCCTCGCGCCACGTACACAAACAGCCGCGATGACACCAGCAGCGGATTGCCAGGCGACATCTCCAGCAGACCACGCCAGTACAGCGGGCTTTTGTCGAGTGATTCGGCGACCGGCCCGAGCGAGCGCTCGCCAGCCAGTAGCTCACCGGTACTGCGAACACCGGTGAAGTCGGGCTCGGCAGCCTTCATCACCGTCGATAAGACCGGCATTACTTCTTGCTGCGACCATTTTTGGAGCAGCCGCACCCGTTCACCAAGCGACGCCGCCCGCAGCGATGCCAGTCGTTGCTCATGGGGCGACAGCAGCTTGGGCAGGCACGCCGATTCTCCCTCGGGGGAACCCGCACCAACCTTGGCGATCACCCGCAGTGTAAAGTCGACCAGCTTGGTCTGTGGCGGACGACTCTGCGCAAAGGCCTGACCGATTCGCAGCGCCAACTCTTGCGGCAGCGCGGGACTGGCCGACAGTTCCACGGAGGCCTCGCGACTCGGATGCATCGTGAGCTGGACCACGATCGTGCGCGGCAACGACTCTCGACCGAGCGACTCATCAAGAGCCCGCATCAACCGTGGACCCCAATCGCTCAGCTCTTGCCCGATGAAGTTGTAGTCGGACAGCGCTTCGGAACTTCTCACCTCTACCCGACTAAAAAATCGACTACGTTCGCCCGTCGCTGTCCCTTTTGCCGTTGGAGCTGTCGCTTGGTTGCTAGTCGACGGCAACCGACCGGCACATCCGGCCAACTGGAGCACCAACCCAAACCACCCAATCCAGATCAGCAGTGGATCGACCACTGCCCGCAAACCCCCCTGCGTCATCGAGCCCCCCTCGCAGCGTAACTTGTTATGTTACTTGGGTTTGCGAGGGCTCCGCTGGTTTTGTAGTCAGCGACGAACCAATTGAGGGAGACGGCGAAGCTGCTTACTTACCGACGCAGAACCGAGAAAAAATCCCGTCCAGCACAGCTTCCGAGACTTCCTCACCAGTGATTTCACCGAGCCTAACGCTGGCAATCCGTAGCTCGGCGGCAGCCATCTCGGCAGCACCACCGTGTGCGATAACCTGCTCGGCTCGTCGCAGCGCATCAGCCGCCAACCGCACACCTTCAGCCTGGCGAGCACTCGTCACCAACAGCTCATCCTGGGCCGCCACGCTACCAGCCAAACGAGTCATCACCGCCCGTCGCAGATCACTGAGTCCCCAGCCATTGAGCGCGCTCACCCCCACTGCGCCCTCGGGAACTGGCAGACAGTCCACTTGATCGATCTTGTTCCAGATGATCAGAGACGGTAGAGCCTCAGGCAGCCCGACGATAAGCTGCCGCTCTTCCTCGCCGAGGCCAAGCTTGCCGTCGACGATCACCAACGCCAAATCGGCCCCGCTGTAGCGCCTTTGGCCCAGTCGTAGACCTTGCTGCTCAAGCTCGCTCTTGTCTGCCCGTTCGCCGGCGGTATCGATCAGGGTCACCGGCACACCGTCCCACTCAGCACGCACCTCGACGAAGTCGCGGGTTGTACCAGGTCTGGCATCCACCAGCACCCGTTCACACCCCGATAGGGCGTTGACCAGACTTGACTTGCCGGCGTTGGTGCGTCCGAGCAGCGCCAGCTCCAGTCCAGACGACAGCGCCTTGCCTCCATCTCGAAAGGTGCGTCCCAGCGACTCTAGCTGCGTTGCCAGCTCGGCTAGTTTCTCTCGGCCACGATTGAGAATGGCTGCGTCTTCATCGAGATCGGGAAAGTCGAGCAGACCCTCCATGTCGGCCAGGAGCGAGGTGACTTGCCGCCG
Source organism: uncultured Myxococcales bacterium (assembly GCA_937859535.1). Classification (GTDB taxonomy): domain Bacteria; phylum Myxococcota_A; class Polyangia; order Palsa-1104; family JAEUJZ01; genus JAEUKA01. Next base: position 22,346 of record CALLYL010000240.1, on the reverse strand, counting down.
CCGCTCGGCAATTCGTGATCCGAGTTCGCCCGCCAATTGGCGCTGCGCTTGCCGCGCTGCCTGCACCGACTGAGCACTCAGCAGCGACGCCACCGCCTCGGCTCGAGTCAGATCAAGCTTCCCCGCCAAAAACGCCCGCCGCGTAAACTCCCCTGGCTCAGCAGAGTGCGCCCCGGCATGGAGACAGGCCTCAATGATGCGACGCAGCGTGACCGCACCGCCATGACCATGGATTTCGACGACGTCTTCACCGGTGTATGAACGAGGACCACGCATCAAACAGAACAGCACTTGGTCGATGACCTCGGGCAGCCCTGGCGGATCCTGTGCATGCGATGGAGACACCACCTGTCCGTAGTACAAGCGATGGCTCTCGACCGCACTCGGCCACGGCACAAGAAGACGCTGGGCGATTGACTCTGCGTCTGGGCCGCTGATTCGGATGATGCCGATGCCTCCGCCAATACCCGAGGCGATGGCACAGATGGTGGTCGTCGGCACGAGCGATTACTTCTTCTTGCTACCGGGCGACTTCTTGCTAGCAGACGGCTTCTTGGCCGGAGCGTCTAGGACTTCGACGGTCGGCTCAGCCGCAGCGGCTTGCCCAGCGCCGGTCTTGTTCACACGGTTGATGATTTCTTGCTGGACCATGCCAAGGACGGTGTTCGTCAGAATGTACAGCGTCAGTCCGGCTGGTAGGAAGATGCTGAACACCGTGAACATGATCGGCATCATCGTCGTGACCATCTTCATCTGCGGATCGACCGGGGTCGTCTTCGCTGACTGCTTGGTCTGCAGGAACATCAGCACACCGGTCAGGAGCGGCAGCACAAAGTAATGATCGGACGCCGTCATATCAGCGATCCACCACAGCCGCACCCGGTATAGCTCCACGGCATTGCCCAGCATCGAGTACAGCGACACCCAGATCGGCATCTGGAGCAGGATCGGCAAGCAGCCGCCAAGTGGGCTGACGCCGTGATCCCGCTGTAGCTGCATGATCGCCATATTCATCTCGTTGCGCTGGTCGTCGCGGGGATACTTCAGCTTCAGCGCATCCATCTTCGGCTTCAGCTCTTGCATCGCCTTGGCCGACTTCATCGCTTTGAGGGATGGCCACAGCATCGCCAGCTTCACAAACAGCGTCAGCAGCACGATCGCAATCGCCCATGAGCCCGTCATGTGAAAGAACTGCCGCAAGATCCACAGGAGCGGTCGAGCAATCGCGCCGAGTCCCCAGGTGTACTCAATCGCCGTCGACATTCCGACGGTCTGTCCGCTCACCGTCACCGCGTCAAGCGCCTCTGGCTGCTTCGGTCCGGCGTACAGCGTGAACGGATAGCTGAGCTTCTGGCCCGGCTGCAAGAGCTGGTCACTAAACACCACCGATGCGGAGATCGCGCCGTTGGCATCGGCCTTGGCCTTGGCCTGCTTGTCGCCAACCTGGGCACCAAACGGCATCGCCAGCCCCGTGATGAAGTACTGCTGCGCAATACCAAGCCAGCGCAGCCCCCCGCGCAGATCCTCGGCATCGGTCTTGTGCTCAAGGAGCGCTTCGAGGTTTAGGTTGTGGCGCTTACCAGCCTTGTCCCACAGCACCTCGTTTTGCACGACCCGTGGCGAAAACATGCCGGCCTTCTGCGACGGGTCTTGATAACCTTCGAGGCTGACTTCCAGGTGATGGCTGACCGGCGCGTTCTTTTTGTTTTCGATGTCGACGGTAAAGCCAATTTGAAGGCTCTTCGGCGGAAACGAAAACGTCTTTACGACTTTGACCTCGGGCAACTCGAGCACAAAGCTGAGCCGCCGCGTTTGGTCGGGCAACGTCTCATCGCTGACGAGCGCATACGGCTGCTGTTCGGCGGGCTCCGGTAGGGCGACCCCGCTCTCCGGCAAACGAACCACCAGGGAAGGACGGTAGCTGGTGAGCAGGTTCGTCGGACCGTCCTGGCTACGCACTTCCTGAACTGGCTGGCCATTCTTCAGCGTCAGCCAGCGCAGATCGCGGCTCCACATCTTGCTGTCCAGCAGTTCAAACTTGGTGAGCGCTGCCCCTCGGCTGGTGACCTCAACGCGATACAACCCCGGCTGCTCGACGATGCGCCGCACTTCCTCGACCGGTGGTGGAGTGGTCGCGGTACCTGGAATCGCTGCGGGAGCCGCCTGGCCGCTCACCTGCCCGTCGCCCTGCCCGCTCGTCTGGCCGGCAGTCTGGTTCGGGTTGCTTACGGGCGTCGCTTTTTTCTGGAAGAAGCCGGTCAGCATCGACCAAGCAACCACCACGACCAAGCACAGCCCGATGGCCAGCATGGCCCGTCTTTCCTGGTTCATGAGGACAAATGCTCCTAGCGGTGCGGCGGGTCATAGCCGCCGGGATGAAATGGGTGACAGCGACATAGCCGAAGCAGCGTCATCTTGCTACCCCTTAGCGCACCGTGATGGGCGATAGCGAGGCGCGCATACTCTGAGCACGTCGGATAGAAGCGACAACCCGACCCAGACAGCATCGCCAACGCCGAGGAAAAGAAGCGCTGATAGAAGCGGACCAGGTGGAGGAGAAGGCGAGAGCCTATCGGCACAAGCCGATTCGACGACATGCGTGGCAAGACTACCTGCTCCACCGCGGACGGCAAGAGCAGAGGAGTGGTCCTGGCAGCAGAAGTCTCGGGCATGCGTTTGGAACTCTTAGGAGACGCGAGGGCTGCGGATGCGGGTACGAACTTCGGCCAGCTCGTCGCACAGCTCAAAAAACGTGGCGCTTTTTGCGTGTGGCTTCGCGATCAATACGAGCAGCAATCCACCTGGCAACTCGTGCTTGCCAAGTCGAAAAGCCTCGCGAAGGAGGCGCTTGATCCGATTTCGCTCGACTGCTCCGCCCACTTTCCGTGACGCAGTGATCCCCATACGCGGCAATCCTTCACTTGCAAACAGGTAAAAGGCCAGCAGGTTTTTGGTAACGACCTTGCGGCCTTCGCTTTGGATGCGAATGAAGTCGGGACGCTTGCGGATTCGCTCGGCTTTCGGAAAGGTACTGCCGAGTGGAGACGGAGTTGTGAGCGGCGACAAGAGCGGCTCGACGCCTACTTGTGCGGCCTTCTAGCCTCGTTACTTCGAGGCGACCTTGACGGTCAGGCGCTTGCGGCCCTTGCGGCGACGATTGTTCAGAACGAGGCGACCACCGAGAGTGGCCATACGGGCACGGAACCCGTGGGTGCGCTTACGACGTAGGTTGTGAGGCTGATAGGTACGCTTCACAGCGATCTCCTTGTACGAAATTCTCGCGGGAAAACAGCCCCTTATGCAGGGGCAATGAGAGAAAGCTAGGTATCAAAAGCCGACACCGTCTGTCAAGCATGGCGAGCGAGTGAGCCCAACCCAGCGACGCCGTAACAGTTCGAGCAACCGCAGGCGTTGCAGCCCAGAACAGACCCAAAAGTCGTTTTTTGGGCGCAAACCAGCCCAAGCTACAAATACTGCGGCGAACAGTTATGGATCGGGGGATTGTGCGGTGGTGGTCGGCACAGTCAGGTCTGCCGGTGTTCCACCATCCTGCACTGCGCTCGGCCCAGGACTTGGCGCGGGCACCAACTCCAGCCGCTCGGTGATTGCGGTGTCGGCAGACAGCGGCATCGCCACCGGCTTGTCGAGATAGCCAGCAAGCCTCAAGGTAAGCGACACGATACCAGGGCCAATCGGCCGCTCGACGGACAGCGGTGTCTTGCCGAGCACTCGACCATTTTCGTCCAGCACCTCAGCCTCGGCCGGGATGCTGGCGATCGACCACCTCACCGGCGGCTTCTGCGTCATCGCGGCATAGACCTCGCGGCCCTTGACCTGCCACAGCACGGCCCCACCGGTCCCACAGAGGAGCACTGATAGCAAAAACCACAGATACTTGCGCCCTGAGCGCCCGGGAACCGAGGCGAGCTGCGGCGTCTTGGCCGTCGGTTCGTGCGCAGCCACTTCCTGAGGCGCTGCCGGATCGACGTGGCGCACCGGTAGCGGCTCCTTGGCCACATTACGACGAGACGCACCGTCCGTGACCGGGGCCGAGACAGCGTTGGTCATAGCCGAACTGAGCGACGAGCTGCCGTATAGCTGTTGCAGCTCACTGGCAACCTCTGCCGCCGAGGGCCGACTGACCAAGTCCTTATCGAGCATGCGATGGACCAGGGCCGCGAGCGCCATCCCCACCTGCGGGGCTTTCGATAGCAGCGGCGGCGCATCCGAAAACATGTGCTTTGACAGCAGCTCCGCGTCGGTGTCGGCATCGAACGGAATTTCGCCGCTCAGCATCTCGTAAAAAATCACACCGAGTGAATAGACGTCGCTCTTTGGGTCGGCGGCCCGTGCACTCTTGCACTGTTCAGGTGCCATGTAAGCTGGCGTCCCGAGGATCGTCCCGGTATTGGTGATTCCTTCGCCGCCCTCCGGTTCAATGATCTTGGCCAGTCCAAAGTCGAGGATTTTCGATCGCTCACCCCCGGTCGTCTCGGGATCACGCACGATCATGATGTTGACTGGCTTGAGGTCGCGGTGGACGATGCCTTTTTCGTGGGCGGATTGCAGGGCGGAGGCCATCTGGCGACCGATGCGCATCATGGCTTCCGGCGGAAGCTTGCCCCCCTGGGCGTCGAGGCGCTGCCGGAGCGTGTCGCCGCTCAGGTACTCCATGACGATGTAGGCGGTGCCATCATCGGTCTGACCAAACTCGTAGATGTGAACGATGCCGGGATGCTCGACGATGCTGGTGGCCTTGGCCTCGTTCAAGAAACGGGTGGCAATCTGACGGTTGTGAGCGAAGCGTTTGTGCAGGATCTTGATGGCGGCACGCCGCTTCATCTGATCATGCACAGCCTCGTAGACCTGCCCCATTCCGCCGGAGCCGATCATGCGGACGATCTGGTAGTGGCCAATCCGTTTGTCCACGTCAGTTCCCTGAGAGCTACCAATCGCATCCAAAAAAAGAAATTCGGCTTACGATTTTGAATTGGCATTATATCCGGAACGACTTCCAACAATTCGACTTGATTTCAGTCAGCTATCAGATCGATTTCGATCTGGAAGGCCTAGCTTGGGCTGTTTAGTGTTCATTTTTTTCGTAATTTCAAACATAATCCTGTGACCATTCAGAACTTTCGGACGTGCAATGGGGCGAACCTCTAGCCTGCTCTCTTCACTCACTCTGGTTTGTATTTCCTCCGGCCTTTGGGCGACGACAGCCCTGGCGGCACCACATCCCTATACCGTCGACGACATGTTGCGGCTGTACAAGGTGTCCGACCCGCAGGTGACACCCGACGAGAGGCTCCTGTTCTTTACGCAGGCGCAGGCACGTCTCGACGGCAACCGCTGGCAAGCAAGCATCTGGGTACAGCCACTGTCCGCTACTGGGCAGCCGCAGGGACCGGCGCATCCGTACACGTTTCCCGAGCACAGCGGCAAGGGTGAAGGCCAGGACTTTGCGCCGCGTCTGTCGCCCAACGCCAGCAAGCTGGCCTTTGTCTCGACCCGAGATGGCGGCCCACCGCAAATCTACGTGATGGGGCTGTTCGGCGGCGAAGCGCAACGATTGACCTCTTTACCGTCTGGGGCAAGTGATCCGGTGTGGACGCCCGACAGCCGTGGGCTCATCTTCACCACTCGGGTCTACGCCGACTGTCCGCCGTTGCCCGCTGGGGAGGAGTGCAACCGCAAACGCAACACGGCGCAAGAGCAGAACCCGGTGGTGGCCCGCATCGCTGACCGCCTATTTTATCGTCACTGGGACGACTGGTTTGATGGCAAGCGCAAGCATGTACTGCGGGTGATGATTCCCGATTCTGCGACTACGCCAGTGCCCTCGCCGGTCGATTTGACGCCGGGCGATTTCGATGCACCTCCGATTGCCCGAGGCGGCGATGAACCGTACGCGATTGCCCCCGATGGCAAGGAGCTGGTGTTTGTCCAAAATCGCGACCGCGACATTGCCTCGTCGACGAATTCGGATTTGTGGGCGGTCCCGCTTGGTAAGGACTTTGTTCCGGCTGGGCAGCCTCGCAATCTGACCAGCAAGAACCTGGCGTCGGACGTCGCACCACGCTTTTCGCCCGACGGACGCTTCCTGGCGTACCTGGCGCAGAGGCGACCCGGCTTCGAGGCGGACCGCTGGGAAATCTGGCTACACGACCGCGTCACCGGACAGTACCGCTCGCTGACCGAAAAAGTGGACCTGATGGCCCATGAGCTGACCTGGTCGGACGACGGTCAGCGTATTTACTTTGTGACCAGCCTAAAGGGTCGGCGCGCCATCATGGCCGTCGACATCAGCGGCAAACAGCCTCCGGTCGAGATTGGCCAGGGAGACGCCAGCGAGCTGCAACTGGTCAAAGGACGCAGCGGTCCAGCGCTGTACTTTTCGCGGGGTAGCTTGCAGCGTCCACCCGAGGTGTTCCGTATCGACCTCGATGCGATGGGAAAAGCGACCGGTCCGGCCAGCCAGGTGACCCGACAGAACGACGCCGCGCTCGCTGAGCTTCGGCCCGGACCAACCAGTCAGCTATTTGGTCGCAGTCAAGATGGCCTGACGCTACACAGCCATGTCATTACCCCGCCTGACTTTACGCCGACGCAAAAGTATCCGGCGGTGATCCTCATTCACGGGGGACCACAGGGTGCGTGGGAAGACTCGTGGCACTGGCGCTGGAATGCGCAGCTATTCGCTGGAGCAGGTTATGTGGTGCTGCTCGCCAACCCTCGCGGCTCGGAGGGTTTTGGCCAAAAGTTCCTCGACCAAGTATCGGGCGACTGGGGTGGCAAGCCCTACGACGACCTGATGAAGCTGACCGACGTACTTGCCCAGCAGCCCTACATCGACGCGAAACGAATCGGCGCGGCGGGAGCAAGCTACGGCGGCTACATGGTCAACTGGATCGCGGGACACACCGATCGCTTCTCGGCGCTGGTGAGTCACGCCGGGGTCTACGATCTGCGCTCGATGGCAGGCGAAACCGAGGAGCAGTGGTTCCCGCGCTGGGAGTTCGGCGGCGACTCGTGGCAGAGCGATCAGTACGATCGCTTCAGTCCCTCCCGCTTTGCGGATAAGTTCAAAACGCCGACGCTGGTGATCGCCGGAGAGCGCGACTATCGAGTGCCTGCGGGCCAAGGCCTACAGTTTTTCAGCGCGCTCCAGAATCGCAAAGTACCGTCGCGACTGCTGCTGTTTCCTGGGGAGAACCACTGGGTCGGCAAGCCGCTTCATACCCGACTGTGGTACGCCACGGTGCTCGACTGGCTGGGTCGGTACCTCGGTGGTACCCGTCCCGATCCCAAGATCATCGACACCGCCACGACCATCGCCAAGTAGCCTCCCAATAAGAGTCATATGAAATGACTCTTATTAAAGAGTCTTTTTAGAATCCTCTTATCTGTCAGCCGTCGCTGCTTGGCTTCACTACAAAGACTCACCTTCCGCCTTCTTCAAGTCCTTGCGCAGCGTCTTACCTGCCGGATTGCGGGGCACGCGATCGGTGAACAGCACGCTGCGGGGGACTTTGTAATCGGGCAGGTTATCACGACAGAGCTGGGCCAGTTCCTCGGTGGTGATGACGGTATTAGGCCGTAGAACGACATGGGCAATCACCACCTGGCCCCGCAGCCGATCGGCACGACCAGACACCGCCACATCGGCGACCGCAGGATGTCGCGACAGCACCGCTTCCACCTCGCTCGGATAGACGTTGTAGCCGCTGGTGATGATGAGGTCGTCCTTGCGATCGACGATAAAGTACAGTCCTTCGGCATCGCGTCGCGCCAGATCTCCGGTAAAGAGCCAGCCGTTGCGAATCACTTTGTCGGTCAGGGTCGGATTGCCGAAATAACCGCGCATCACGACCTCTCCTCGGACCGCCAATTCGCCCACTTCACCGTCGGAAACTTCGCGTTCTGGATCGCTCGGGTCACACAGCTTGGCAGCCACCGCCGAAAGCGGACTCCCAATCGATCCAAGCGGGCCGCCTTGTGGGAAGGGAGAGCAGTGGGTCGCACCTGCCGCTTCGGAGAGTCCATACGCTTCATAAATTGGGAGTCCGGTCAGCTCACGGTATTTGCGCTGCACCCACTCCGGTAAGGAGGCCCCGCCACTGGAGGCCACCCGGATGCTGGCGAGCGATTCCTGCTTGACCAAAGGATGGGACATCAGTGCCGCCCACAGCGTCGGTACCGCTGGGAAAGAGAGCGGTCGCTCAGCTTCAATCAGGCGCAGGATCGGCATCAGATCGAGCGCATCAAAACGCGGCACCAAGATCAGTCGATACCCTTTGGCGATGGTGAGGTGCAGCCCAATCGTCATTCCGAAGACATGGAAGAACGGAATCACACACAGTACGCCCGCATTGGGAAGCTCTGCTGCGTTCATCCACACCGCACTCTGCCGGACACTGGCCAGCAGGTTGCGATGGCTGAGCATCACCCCTTTGGGAGTCCCGGTCGCGCCGCTCGTAAACTGGATCACCGCCAGGTCATCTGCGACGGATGCGGGTCGCTCGGTGGAACTCTTTGGGGGTCGAAACAGCTCTTCCAGATAGCGCGGGATCGGAGTTCGCTCCGGAACCGGCAGCTTCTTTTCCAACCCCTGTACCGAAGAGATAAAGAGGTATTTTATAAGACTCTTATCTAGGACTTTGTACAGTCCCGGCAGAAACACATCGAGCGTAAACAAAGCCATCGCTTCGGTCTCACGCAAGATGTGCAGCAGCTCACTGCCTTGGCTTTGCGGACTGACGTTGAGTATCACTGCGCCGATTCGCAGCAGCGCGTAGCTCGTCATCACATACGCCGGAGTATTCGGCAGCATCAGCGCGACGCGATCGCCCTTGCGGATTCCTAGCTCCGCCATTCCCTGCTCAAGACTCCGCACCCCCTGCGCCAGCTCGGAGTAGGAGATCCGCGTCTCACCGATGGCAATCGCGATGGCGTTCGGACTACGCGCCGCGCTCCGTTCCAGCAGGTTCGGTACACAGTCATCATCTGCCGTCGCTGGAAATCCGCTGCTTACGTTGCTCATGGAGGGGTGTCCTTCCGTACCGTTCTAGCGCGAGTGGCGGGCAAAGAAGTCCAGCAGAGCCGTGGTCGCCGAGATGTCCTTGTTGCCATCGGAACCGGGCCAGGTGTGCTTGCCTTGATCGATCGTACAGAGCGTCACATCGGACCCTTCTGCACAGGTCTGGGAAGTGTTGCAGGTCACCGAACCCATCTTGTAGGTCTGTTGAGGCATTCCGGTGCAGGCATCACGACGCGCCCACTCCGCGATCACATCCGTCACTTTCGGGAACGTACCGCTGCCGCCGCCCTCATATCCAACCACCGGATCGGCATTGCCATGGAGATGGAAAATCGAAACCGGTCGATCGGGCTTGCAGGTCGGAAACATCAGCGTTCCCGACACCGGACCAACCGCCGAAAACACGGTGGACAGCTCGCAAGCGAGACGGTGGGTGAACATACCGCCGTTCGAAAATCCCATCGCGTAGATCCGCTTGTCATCGATGCACAGCTCGCGCTTTGCCAGATCGATCATGTCGCGCACAAATCCGACGTCATCAATCTTAAAGAGCTGCGGCTCTCCACAGCAGTTGCCTGCATTCCAGCCCGCGAGGATTCCCAACCCCTGCGGCGCAATGGCAATGAGGTTGCGTTTGTCCGCTTCGCGCTCGAGATCGATTCCTTTTAGGAAGTCCGGCGCTTTGTCAGACAGACCATGGAACGCAAACACCAGCGAAGTCGGCTTGCTCGGATCGTAGGCCGTGGGAATATGCAAAAGATAGGTTCTCTCTTTGCCTCCCGACATGATCTTCTTGGTGGTGGTACCCGCCGTCATCACCGCTCGGCCAGTACAGCGCGGAGGTGGTGCCTGCAAATCCGGCATCGACAGGTCGATCGGATCGGCCAAGTCCTCGACCACCGTGCTGCCATCGGACTCTGTATCGAGCACCGGCTTGTCCTGTCCCCCGGACAAACACCCTGTAAGCGCCCCGGACAGCCACACGGCTACACCGACGGAGACACCGAGCCCAAGAAACCAAGATCGATTGCCACGCTTTACTATCAGGTTACGGTTCATGGCGGGATTATAGGAACGATGATTGGCCCGCCTAGCGTTTCTTTTTGGCGGGGGAATCGCCGCAACTATTCGCGACGGCGGCGTAGGATCTGAGAGCCGCCGCTCCATTCCAACAGAAGCTGCCCCATCGGCAACACCGTGCCACGATAGGAATCGAGCCTGCGTCCTCCGTTTTCACACGGGCTCGGCTCGCTCTTGTAATCGACTTCGTTCAGGAAAAAATGCTCGCCGGTACGACGGCCCCGAAGCGAATAACGGGTGACGGTGCGCACCTGCGGAGTCCCGCTGCACGGAAACACTCCTTTCGCACGACTGCGCAGCACGATGCGATCGAAGTAGCCCGCGAGCTTGCCATCCAAGTCGACCAAGTGCCATTCCTCTACTTCGCTGTGAAGGTCGCCTTCACCGTCGGTAACAGCGGTCGACTGAAGCTGCCATTCCCAGACTCCGGTGAGCTTGCGATCCGCCTCCGAGATCACGTCCCGACCACCCCCTTCGAGCGGTAACAGAGACGTGACAGGACTACTCCGCGCACGATAGATGAGCTGTTGTTCTCCCCCCGGCCAGCGCAGCGTCAGGCGATCACCATGCAGGATTCCTTCATAGCTCTTGAGCGGTGTCCGTTCGTCGCTACACGGGCTCTGTTCATGATCAGCAGAGGTCTCTGTAAGCCGCACACGGTCCCCAGCCATTTCGCCCAACACCCGAATCCGTGATGTCACCAAGTAGCCAAGCTGACCGTTACAGCGATAGGGTTTCTGATCAATCGACAGCGTGGTGACTTGGCGAAGATAATCGCCGCTTAGCTTGCTGTCGCGCTGTTCTAGGTGCCACTCCTCTTGTTCGATGCGGAGATCCCCTTGCTGGGTGGTGCCGCGCAACAGCCAATCCCACGTACCCGTGAGCTTCTGCAAAGCCGTCGCTGGGGTCCGATCAGAGGGAGGACTCGGAATCGCTGTAGCAGGAAGCTGCGCCGCCGTGAGCTGTTCAAGTTCCTGCGGCTGCACCGTGGGTCCGTGACATGCGGTAAGCCCAATGCACAGGGGGACGAGCAGACTCCCAATCAGGTAGACAAGGCGCTGCATGGGCCACGGGCGCTACGGAAGAACCGTTGAGATCGTGCGGCGAACCAAGGCGCGAGTCTCGGGCAAAAGTGGTTTTCCGAGCGCTCGCCGGCCAAGCTGAATCGCGACGATGCCGATCAGCGCATCGATACCGGACATCACCAACAGCGCCCATCCGAGCCCAAGTCCGCGCTGCATCAGAATCCAAATGCCAAAACCTTGCAACAGCAGGATCAGCATGGACAGACAAACCAAGCCAAGGAACAGGAGCAGGAGTCCCGCAAACAGACGACCCTGCTCGCGACCAAGCTCTTGGCGGGCGACCTCGGCGTGCACCGAAAACAGACCACTCACCAGGCGAATCATCCGCGATCCGGAGTTCCCAGCAGGTGGTGCCGAACCATAGCCCACGTCATCCCGCAGCTCGTCAAGGTTCGGTCCGCGCAGTGGTTCGGACACATTATTTTCCACGCTGAAAGTTCCAGCCAGTAAAGAGCACACCGACGATAAATCCGAGCCCGATGCTTACCAGCAACGAAAACAGCAGGTTGTCTTTGACCTTGGCACGAGTCTCTTTCAGGACGCCGCCACGCAGCTCACGCAGCAGGTGTGCCGTGCGTTCCTCCAGCTCTTGGAGTAGTTCGTCTGCTGAATCGGGCAGGGCATTGTGGATGCTCTGGTGTAGTCGCGACCCGCTACCGACCGGACGATGACGTGGCGGCTCCATGCTCACCTGCCACAGCTCTTGCAGTTGCCGCCGCACCAGCGCTTTGGTATGAGCCGTGCGGTCGGCAATCAGCGTCACCACCTTGTCCAGCTCACCACCAGTGGCCGAGAGCGCGGCCGCTTCGATCTGTTCCCATTCGGCCAGAATCGCGGGCGAAACTTTGGCAAACGATTCCTGAAATGCCGACCGGTTCAGTTCACGAGTCGCAGTGTCTTCGGCCATCTGTACTCCTCTTCTTCTCCATCATGACAGACCAAAGGACGCAGAGAAGAAACCTCTTTTTTCGCGCTGGGTACATCGAGGCGAGGCTCGGGCGCACGTCCACCTGCTATTGCGGCTTGCTGCCCATCGGTCGCAGGGGAATGCAGCCGACACCAATCGCTTCGAGCTGGCTGCCTTCCGATTCGGCAACCACGCCCCCCACTGCCACCGCACGAGGCCTTTCTTTGCTCTTTTCGGTGCGTGAAAACGAGTGCTCGGGGCCTGGAAAGGCACCGCTGCGGACCTCGCCAATGTAGCTGTCGATGGCGGTACGAACGCGGACGGCGAAGTTTTCGTAGCGCTTGACGAAGCGTGGCCGAAACTCCTCGTTCATTCCGAGTAGATCGTAAATCACCAACACCTGACCGTCGCAATCGGGACCAGCGCCGATGCCGATGGTCGGAATCGACACGGCTTCGGTGATCTCGGTACCTAGCTCTTGGGGAATGCCCTCAAGGACCAGCGAAAAACAGCCCGCCTCGGCCAGTGCAATGGCATCGCTCTTGATTCGCTGCCCGTGCAAATCGTCGCGACCTTGGACCTTGAACCCGCCCAGTGAGTGCAGCGATTGTGGAGTCAGTCCAACATGGCCCATCACGGGAATGCCAACGCGAACCAGCTTGCGAACCAGCTCGCAATATTCCGCGCCACCTTCGAGCTTCACCGCCTCGGCCTGGCCTTCTTTGATGAGCCGACCCGCGTTGCGCATCGCCTCATCGAGGTCCGATTGATAGGACATAAATGGGAGATCGCCGACGACCATCGCTCGACCGCTCGCCGCTTCGACCCCACGAGCGACGGCCTGGCAGTGATAGATCATGTGATCCATCGTCACAGGGAGCGTGTTTTTCTGCCCCTGAATGACCATGCCCAGCGAGTCACCGACGAGCAAGATGTCGGTACCGGCCTGATCGCACAGACGGGCAAAGCTGTAGTCGTAGGCGGTGAGCATAGCGATTCGCTCGCCTTGCTCCTTCATTTTGCGCAGCTCTAGGTGTGTGACCTTGCCGCGCCGAGCGCTGTGAACGGACATCCGGACTGCCTCCTTGCCGTCTCGGTCCTGCCAGAGGATCCAAGCGGTGATATGGGCTTTGAGGTGTGACTGCCTCTTTCATCTTATCGATTCCACAACCGGCGCGCTGAGAGCAAGGGGGAAGCCGCGAAAAATGCGCATACCTGTGCTACGAACGTCGGATGTCGATATCCAAGTCGCGCAGTGAGCAAGCCGAGCCGTTCCGTATTGGTCTCGATGTGCTGGACTTCCAGTCGATGCGCGAGATCTGTCGCGAAGGGCGGCGGGTGGTGCTGGCTGACGCGGCCAAGCAGCGCATCGAAAATTCGCGTTCCGTCGTCGATCAGATGCTCAAGGGAGGCGATTCCGCGCCGAGTACGTATGGAATCAATACGGGCTTCGGCTTTTTGGCCGACGTGCGCATCTCGGCCCAGCAGATCGTCGAGCTGCAATACAACTTGGTTCGCTCGCACGCGGCGGGCGTCGGTCCGCTTCTGCCGATCGCTGTGGTGCGCGGGATGCTCCTGCTGCGCGCCTGCACGCTATCGCTGGGACACAGTGGCGTGCGATTGTTCGTTGCTGAGCGTCTCTGTGAGCTGCTAAACCGCCGCATTCATCCGTGCGTGCCAAGCCGTGGTTCCGTCGGTGCATCGGGAGACTTGGCACCGCTCGCACATCTGACGCTCGGGGTGATCGGCGAAGGTGAGGTACAGGTCGGCCTGCCCGGTTGTGAACGGACGCAGACCTCGGCGCAAGCGCATGATGAGGCCGGGCTTGAGCCGATCGTGCTGGCTGCCAAGGAAGGTTTGGCGCTCATCAACGGCACGCAGTGCATGACCGCGATCGGGGCACTGGCCGTCGCGGATGCGCTCGATCTGTGTACGCTGGCCGATGTGGTCGGGGCGATGTCGCTCGAAGCGCTGCTCGGAACGCCACGCGCCTTCGATGCGCGAATCCATGCCGCACGGCCGCAGCCAGGGCAGGCGGTGTCGGCGATGAACCTGCGTACGCTGCTTTCCGGCAGCCCAATCGTCGACTCGCATCGCAACTGCGGCAAAGTGCAAGATCCTTACTCCCTGCGCTGCATGCCGCAGGTTCATGGGGCCTCTCGAGACGGGCTCGGTTATGCCAAACAGGTACTGCTGCACGAGACCCAGAGCGCGACCGACAATCCGCTGATCTTTGTGGAACCGGACGATAAGTCGGGCGATGAACTGCGCTACGACATCGTCAGCGGCGGCAACTTTCACGGCCAACCGGTGGCGCTGGCGCTCGACTTTGCCGGCATTGCCACCGCCGAGCTGGCCAATATCTCCGAACGTCGCATCGAGCAGCTCGTCAACCCACACCTTTCGTCGGGATTGCCGGCGTTTTTGATCCGCAACAGCGGGCTGAACTCGGGCTACATGATCGCACAGGTGACGGCGGCAGCGCTGGTCTCGGAAAACAAGATCCTGGCGCACCCGGCGTCGGTGGACTCGATTCCATCTTCTGCCGGTCGCGAAGATCACGTCTCGATGGGTGTGCACGCCGCCGACAAGCTCCAACGTATCGTCGACAACGTCCGTACCGTGCTGGCCATCGAGCTGTGCTGTGCGACGCAGGGGATCTCGCTGCGCGCACCTTTGATGCCCGCTGCCGCACTATCAGCGGTGCATCGCCTGGTGCGCTCGCGGGTGCCGGAGCTCATCCAAGATCGGCCACTGTACTTGGAAATCGAGGCGGTGCGCACACTGTGTGAAAATGGTTCCGTCCTCGCTGCGGCCAAACAGCACGCCGCACTGCTCTAACCCCCAGCGACAGAAAATTTGAGATCCTTGCCGTCTGCCACGAGGATCGAGCCAATGTACGGTTCCCATGTCGCGACCTCGGTTCGACGCTCTCGTCCGTCGTGGCTGATCACTGTCTGGAGCTTGCGGATTGGAGCAGCGCTACTTCTCGCGGCATTCGTCGGCTACGTGCCATATCGGTTATATGTTCGCACGGGGCTCCAGCAACACATCTCGCTGCGACGGGAATTGCGCACCCTCATGGAGGGTAACGACAAAGTTCGTCGCGAAAACAGCGAGCTGCGGCTGCAACTGCTGCGGGTCCAAGAAGACGACACAGAGCTGGAACGAGTGGCGCGAGACGAGCTGGGACTCATCCACAGCGACGAGCTTTTGTTCAAGGTGGAATAGATGTCCGTCCAAAAGTGGCTGCACGATGTCGCTCGGCCCGTCGCTCGTCGCTGTGAGTGGTGGGCGCTGTGGGGCCTGCTCGGCGCAGTGCTGCTGCTGATTGCCGACGGTAGATTTCGGGCATTTGGAGAGGGCTCGACGGGCATTCCGACAGCACTCAGCTTTGTGGCGTTGCTCGGACTTTTGCTGCTGCGAATGTGGCCGGGCCGTCCCACAGACGCCGGTGGGTCGACCCAAGACGGTCTCTTGGCGACGGGAGCTGCACAACTAACGCTCGGCTTTGCGTTGGCGCAGGGACTCGGGGGACTGTGGGGAGAAGCCGCCGTGGTTCGCTACGCGATCGTCGCGGTGGTGCTCGGCTTTCACCGTGGGCTGCGGCTGGCCGGGCTGTCGGTGCTGGCGCTGCTGTGCGAAGGACTGTTTCGTTATGCGACGGGACAACATACACCCAGCGAAATTCTGGGATCTTTGCTGATTTTGGGGCTGTTTATGGGTCTCCGCGAGGCGGTGTTTCGCGGCGAACTGCTGCGCCAACAGATCGAGCACAAGCTTCGGGTCAAAGACGCAATCCTCGACTTGACCCGCCAAGCCGAACTGTTTCGCTTGAACCTGACCGAGGACTCGCTGGTCGCGACGACGACGGAGTGGACCGATCACGGCAGCATCAAGACCGCCGATCACGTCGACCGCAGCGAGGCCGAGATGCTGATTCTGCACAGCGCGGTGGTGATGGTGCGGCAAAACCTCGATGCGCTGGTCGGGTTACTTCGGCAAGCGCTCGGTCTGTCGACGTGCGCGGTCCTGTGGCAAAACGACGACGGCAACAAGCTGGAAGTGGTTGCAGCCTCAACCAACAGTCCTCTGACGCTACTGCGCACGGTGCCGGCGAGCGCGGGGCTGATTGGCTCGGTCCGGAAGACACGAACGATGCTGACGGTGACTGCCCCCAAGTTGTCGCAGTTGCCCTACTACGATCGGCATGAGTCCGGGGGTGAGCTCGACGGCGTACGCTGTGCCTCCGCGATGGTGCTGCCCCTCTTCGAAGAAGGCGCGCAATGTGGAGTGCTGTGCGTCGACCGCTTCATCAGCGAGGGAGAAACTGCGACAACCTTTTCGCATCGAGACGAGGAGGCGCTGCGGGCGGCGGTACCTGTCATTCTCCGCAGCATCCAGTCCGAGCGTGTCTTCCGTTCCGTCGAGCAAGGCCGGGACGCCAGCCGTGGTCTCGCCGCCGCATCCGGTCTGTTGTCCGCAGCACTGCGCCCGGAAGAGGTCGTGCAGACCGCACTCCACGCTGTTTCTCGATTGTGTCCGTTCGATTTTGCGGCGCTCACCGAATATGACGACAAGCTCCACCAACACCTGGTCTTGTCGGTTAGTGGCGACGCCGCGCTGTGCCGCGAGGTGAAGGATCTGCGCTTCGCCGATAACGAAGGATTGTGTTCGTCAGTGATCCGTCGGCAGACGATCTTGCCGGTGGGTGGCATTTTGCGCGATCACGGTGCGGATACCCAGGTCTTCGACGATGCAACCCGGCTACGCGGCTATCGCTGGCTGATGGTGCTACCGCTGTTGCTGCACAACAAGCCACGCGGCACGCTGATCGTTGCCGGTCGCAGCGAAAAGGCAGTACCCGAGCGCCAAGCGCTGCTCAAGGTACTGGCAAACCAAATCGCCGTCTCACTCGACAACGCACGGATGTATCAGGCCGTCGAATCGCTGGCGACCACCGATGGGCTCACAGGGCTATACAACCGTCGAACGTTCCAGCTCCGGATCGACGAGATGCGCGAGCGTGCTCATCGCCAAGGCCGGACCCTGTCGCTCATCATGTGCGACATCGATCACTTCAAAAAGATCAACGACACCCGAGGCCATCTCGTTCGGGATGAGGTGCTGCGGCAGATCGCCCGATTGCTCGGGGACACGGTTCGCAAGGTCGACTTGGCAGCGCGCTACGGCGGTGAGGAATTCGCGATCCTCCTCGAAGCGACCGAGCAAGAAGGAGCGCGACTGTTGGCCGAACGCATCCGTCAAGAAGCCGAAAAACTCACGCTGCACAGCGAAAAAGGCACCTTTTTTTGCACGCTGTCACTGGGGCTGGCGACCTTTCCCGGTGATGGCCAGAGCACGATTGAGCTGATCGCTCACGCCGATGCTGCGCTGTATGCCGCCAAGCACGGAGGCCGCAATCGAGTGGTCTGTTATCGCGATCTCCAAGCTGGCAAGGAACGGCCTGCCGCCTGATCCAGGTGAACGATAACTCGCAGCATCGGGGCTGGTTTGGACGGCCGAATGCTCCAATCTTTCCATCCTGATAGCGCACTGGTCGGGTCATCGTCTCCGTCGTGTGAACCTTGCGACGGAGATCGCCACGCCGAACGAGGTGTGTGCTGATAGAATCGTCCGCATGCCTGCGCCGCAGCTTCACCTAACATTCGGCGATCTCGTTCAACACAACCCCCTCGTCCCGCTCGCGATGCGACGGGCTTGCGCCGCAGAACCGGTCTACGCACGGCTCGGCTCGATTTTTCACGACCTGCCCTACTACTACGCTCCGATGGTCTTCGAGGCGGTTCGCTACGGACTGGGCGCGCAGGCGCTCGATGAGCCTTGGGGATATCGGCTGCACTCCGTTCATCCCGACCGATTGGTGGCTTCGTACATTCGCGCCGCTCGCACCGTGCCAGGCCTGAACGATCAGGAGCGCCTCGCTCTCGTTGGTGGTCTGCTCTCGCACTGCGCGATCGATCTGTCGATGCACCCGCTCGTCAACTACTGTGCGCGACGCGATGTGCTGCGTCACGGCGGCCACGAGAGCACGCACCACCGGCTGACCGAAAAGTATCACGCGCTGTTCATTCACTTGTGGCGACTCGGAGACGATCAGATCGGTACGCCCGCGTTTGCCGAGCGTTGCCGGATCACCAAGCGCGGCACATCGCTGTCACTCAAGATCGAGCAGCCGATCCTCGATCTGATGGCCAGCGCCTTCCGCGAAGCGTATGGGTCCGCACCGTCGGTGGTGCAGTTCAGCAAGTGGGTTCGCAACTTCCGCCAGTTTGGGTTGCTGCTGTCCACTCCCTGGGTGGCCAAACACAGCCAGAAGACCCGGACCGAGGCGCTCCGCGAGCGGTACTTTGTAAACTCGGAGTTTGATACCCGCGACTTCTTCACCGCAGCAGAGCGGCGACTGGGCACGCTGACCACGCTGGCGTACGAGTATTTCGTCAACGGAGACTTCTCAGCACCATCGCAAGAGGTGTTCCTGGCCCAAGCCGGAATCGACGATCTCGCCGAGCCGCAGCCGGTCGATCTGCCGCTTATCCCGTACCTGCCGCCGGTGCGAGGCAAGGTAGTCCAGCCGAAGCAGCCCAAGCCTCCGCGCATTCGTCTGCCTCAGATGGGCCTGCGTCGCAAAAAGAGCGCGGCTGCCGCTGCCTCGATGTAATCCGTCCCGCTACCGCCTTTCCGATCTCATTCAACCGTCGAAAAACATTAAGCTAACAAACGATTTTTTCGCGTGAATACGTGATAACATGGTCGTCGTGCTATCTCGTACGTTCACGCTCGGGCGTTACACCTGCGTCGAGCGACTTGGCTCAAGCCCTGTCGGAGAGGTGTGGCGGGCCAAGCGCTTCGGTCTGGCCGGTCTGGACCGTCAGTATCTGGTCTATCGGATCAGCGCTACCGCGTTGGCCCAAGATCCGACGGCGAACCTACGACTCCAGGCCGCGCTGCGCAGTGTCTCGGAGATCCAGCACCAGAACCTGCTGCGGCTCGAAGAGTTCGGAAACCAGGCTGGCGATCAGTTCGTCGCCTATGAATTCGTCGGCTTTGCCGATCTGGGCAAGCTGAAGGCCGGTATCGAGCTGCTGGGCGATGAAGCAAAGTCGCTGCTGCCACAGATCGTGGCGCTCATCGGGAAACAGCTTGCGCGAGCCCTGGCGGCAGCTCAAGAGCGCGGCGTAATGCATGGCTTGCTCTCCCCTTCATGCGTTTGGATCGATCAGAGTGGCGAAGCGCTGCTCGCGGAGCTTGGGCTGTGGTCGGTGCTCCCGCAAGGACCGTGGAAGCTCGACGGAGCGCTCAAGCCGCTGACGAGCTTTCTGGCCCCAGAGCTGATCGAAAACGGTGTGCCTGGCCCACGCAGCGAGGTGTTTGCACTCGGGAGTTTACTAAGCGAACTGCTCCGACTCACGCCGTCGGACAAGCTGACCCCGGAATCGAAAGCGGCGCAGCCGGTGCTGCAAGCGCTGTGTCAACAAGCGACCGAGAAGTCGACCGGACAGCGCCTGTCGAACATGCTCGAGGTGGTCAGTCGCCTCGATGCAATCCGGGTCACCGAGGCGGCTCAGCTCCAGTTGCAGCGGTTTGGACAACTGTTTGAGCTGGCCGGAGACACTGTTCCTCAGCCAGTTACCACCAGCGATCGCTCGAGCGCCGAGCCACTACCGCCGCCACCGAGCATGCGAATTGCCGTCGGAAAATCAGGCGAGCCCAGCAGTCCTGCGACGGCGATCAAACCACCACCAGCGGCAAACCAGGCTGCGTCAAAAACGGCTGCCGACAGCAAGAAATCGATACCCACGGCCAAACCCGCCACCGTGGTCGGCGCAGAGAAGGCCTCCGCCGACGCCAATCCGACGGCAAGCCCGGTGTCGATCAACCCACGCGCTGCGTTTGGCGCTGGCATGGCTGGCAGTGCTACGTCCGCTGTCACACCTACCGCCGACCTCGACGCCGCCGCCGCAGAGGCCGCGAACAGTTCCAACGACATTTCCAACAAGATTTTCGCGACGGCCAAGAAGCGTCCCTCCGGCACGGCGCTGCCTGAAGCAGACACGATCTCAGTGACGGATACCAATCCGGCGATGGCCCCGTTGCCAAAAGCCACTCCCCGGGCTACGCCACGTCGTACCGCCACGCCATCGAAGGCCGTTGGCGATGAACCGACCGATCAGTTCAAGCTCGACGCCGCCGCAGCCCAGCTTCGAGCCGACGAAGCCAAGCTGTCCGCCACGGTCAGCGATCCCTCGACGCTCGATGCTGCTGAGGTGATGGAAGAAAACCCGGCGCTCGACTCAACCGGCAACTACTCGCAGCCGGAGCTGCCACCGGTTGACCTGAGTGAACGCGCTAGCTCCGAAGCATCGACGGCTTCCGCCAGTCACTCGACCGCTTCTGCCGAGCCCTCACCACCACCGCTGAATGAACAAAAACGGCTCGGGACACCGGCGTTCATTGGCATCGGCATCGGTGCAGCATTGATTGCGGGTGTCGTGATGTTTGCGGTCATCGGCCGTGGACCCGGTGGCGGAACCACTGTCAGCGACGGTGGCAGCGCCGATGGCATGTCTGCGGGGAAAGAACCGACCGTCGCCAAAACGCCCAGCGACGAAATCCAGGTCGACAGCACACCTGCCGCCGCCGTGTATCTCGACGGAGAAGCAAAGGGCAAGTCACCGATTACGCTGAAGGTCAAGCCCGGTCCACACAAGCTCCTACTCGTCGCCGATGCGTACAAGTTCTTCCGCCAGGAAGCCAGCGGCGGCCAGTCCATCGCCGCCAAGTTGGCGAAAGCCGCCCTTCCCGATGACGTCAGTGGCCCGGCGGCGGTCAAGGTCAAGTGCAAGCGTGACGGCGAGCTGCGCATCTTGGTCGACGGCAACGACAGTGGCCTGAGCTGCCCGACCAACGAGCTTATGCTCAAGCCCGGCAAGTACACGCTCGGTTTCCTGAGCCCCACTTCCGATGAGCTGCGCGAAAAGTCGCTCAAGGTGAAGAAGAAGGGCACCAAGCTCAAAGTGAAGTTTTAGCCTGCACCGTCGTGGGACCGACCGGAACCTGGGTCGCCAGGTCGCCCACGGCTACTCCGACTCGGTCGGCATGTCTCGGTTCGGACCAACTGGGGCCAGCTTGCGGACCGCCACCTCGACGAGCCGCGCTGCCTCCCGGTTTTGCTCGGTACGCGGCACCTTCGCCACGGCTTTCTGCAAGCTCTCGTAGCGTAAGACGGGACCAATGTGCGCAGCGACCGCCGTGCCCTGCTTGGGCAGGACGTTGCCCTTCGGCATCGCATCATGAGTCCCTTCCAGGTACATCGGCAGCACGTCGATCTTGTGGTGCAGCGATAAGTAGCCAATCGACGCCTTGAACGACTGCATCACCCCGGTTTCGCTGCGCGTTCCCTCCGGGAAGATCAGCAGCACGTAGCCTTCCTCGATCACCCGAGCTGCCAGCCGCAACGACTCCCGCAGAGAGCCCGTCCGATCCATCGGAATCAGGTTGGTGAAGTTCTCGAAGTACACGCGCTTGAGCGGATCATCAAAGAAGTAGTCCTTCGCCGCCAGCGCCACCAGCCGCTCGCCCCAGTCGCCCAGGGCATGCTTGACCAGCCCCATATCGAGGTGGCTACTGTGGTTCGCAGCAACGATAAACTGACGAGCCGCCGGCAGATAGGCCTTGCCGGTCACCCGCGTCTTGAGCACCCGCTCGTATAACGCTCGCTGACCAACATTGAGCCCGTGATTGCCGGCTCGCACCAGCCAGTCTGGCAGCACCAGTCGATCGTCGGTGCTCTCGGTCTCTGGTTTTTTCTTCTTCGACTGTTTTGCCTTCGGCAGGTCTTTTTGCGGCTTGCGACGGCCCCACTGCGCAATCGCCTTTTGCAGCTCGGGCACGCTGACCAAGCTGGTGATGTCGGCATTTTCGGGCACCGACACCCCCGCTGCCTCGAGCGCAACGCCCAGCTCGGCAAATGACAGTGAGTCGAGCCCCAGCTCCTGCATCGTCGACTCGGGACGAACCGCCGAGCGCGGCTTGCCCGTCACATCGGCCAGCAGGTTGAGCAGCCAGTCACCCGCCGCTTGCGTCCCCCCACTGTGCGTCTCGGCTTGGGCCTGACGACGGGTACGTTCCAGCCGACGCAGCTCCTCGACCACCAACTTCCGCTTCACCTTGCGCGTCGCGGTCTTCGGCAGCTCCAAATCGGTCAGGTGCA